>JAUXJK010000167.1 GCA_030624785.1 Actinomycetes bacterium | reverse complement strand
GCATACATCGACCGCTGGGACCCAGCGGCCTGTTCATTTCCTCGACGGCCTGTCTTGGCGAGAGAACGACGCCGCTCGGCCTGTTCCTTCGGTTGCTAGGCAAGACCAGAGTCGTGCCGCCGATGAGGTTCTTTCGCGTGTCTGAGTTGGAAGCCTCAATATCGCACGAAGGATTTCGAATCGTCGAAGCGACAACGATCAATCCTGCCCTGTCAGAGCGGCTCCTCGTGGCGCGGAAAACCTAGAGCGGCAACCCGCGGGCGTCGACCCCGTGCAGTGCACGCCCTCTAACAGCGGTCGAAATACCCGTCATGCCGTCTCGCAACGCACACGCGATCAAAGCGATCGTGGCGCTGCGCGACGGGCAAGTTGCAAGCGAACGCGACCTTCCTGATCACTGCGTGGCCGACGAGCGGGCGCCAGACGAGCCGAGCGAGCTCGAGATCGTTACCGAGATGCCGATGACCGCCACCGGCAAGATCGGGCGCATGCAGCTCCAGGAGCGCGAGCGCCAGCTCGCGTAAGCTCGCACCGTGAGCATCTCGCTTTCGACACACGTGCTCGATACGGGCGCCGGTCGTCCTGCCGAGCAAGTTCGCGTCGAGCTTTATCGGGAAGGTCGCTGTCTCGCCAAGGGGCTCACCGACGGAGACGGGCGGGCCTCCGATCTCGCCCGGGACCTCGAGCCGGGCGTGTACGGGCTCGTGTTCCACCCACCGTCGCCGTTCTTTCGCCGGGTCGAGCTCGAACTCCAACTCGAGGACGGCCACTACCACGTGCCCCTACTGGTCTCCGCTTACGGATGCACGAGCTACCGCGGCAGCTGAGCGTCGACGATCTGGCCGAGCTCTTCGAGTGCCGGACTCAGCTCGTCGAAGAGCTCGCCACGAGAGAGAACCCGCTGGTGGCCGCACGCGAGCTGGTACGCGAACTCTCAGACGAGGCCAAGCGCGAGGCGTTCGATGCACACCCGTCGATCGGCGCGAGCCGGCTCTCGGCGAGATCGGCCGCCGAGCAGGGGACGGACGACGACCCGGAGGTGCTGGACGAGCTCGCTCGGCTCAACCGCGAGTACGAAGCTCGACACGGATTCCGCTTCATCGTTTTCGTCAACCGCCGGCCACGGCGCGATATTCTCGAGGTACTGGAGTCGCGAATCGATCGACCGACGCCCGTCGAGCGCGAAACCGCACTTGACGAGCTCGTCTCGATCGCTGAGGATCGCTGGAGGCAACGATGAAGACGCGCTACGGAAAGGACGAAGTCAGCGTCTACCGGACGGACGGCGTCCGGACGCTGCGCGGAGCAACCGTTCGCATCGACGTCTTCGGCGACTCGTTCGAGGCCTCCTACACCGACGGCGACAACTCGCAGGTCGTCGCCACCGACACGATGAAGAACGTGATTCATACCACGGCACTCGACTACGAGGGAACGTCGCTCGAAGGGCTCGCCGAGCATCTGGGCAAAACGTTCCTCGGTCTCTACGAGAGCATGGAGACGTTGGATCTGCGTGTCGTGGAGTTGCCCTTCATCCAGCACAGCGACGTTCTGTACCAGCGCGTCGAGCGCGACTATGGCGTTGCGGACGTGTCGATCGGGCGAGGCGGTGTAACGGAGCATCGCTCAGGCCGAGAGGGCCTGCACCTCATCAAGATCTCGGGGTCTTCCTTCGCGGCGTTTGCCAGGGACGAGCACACGACGCTCCCAGAGGTCAGTGACCGGCCACTGTTCGTCTATCTCGACGCCTTCTGGCGCTATGGTGACTTCGACCGGCGCGTCTCGAGTGAGGACGTCCGCGATTGCCTGATCGAGACGTTCGACGAGTTCGTGTCGCTGTCGATTCAACACCTCGTTCACGAGATGGGCCAACGCGTCCTCGCGCGTTTCGCCGAGATCGACGAGATCTCTTTCGAGGCGCAGAACCGGCTTTGGGACACTGCCCGGGTCTCCGAGCAAGACGATCGCGTCAGGATCTACACGGACCCGCGGCCCCCGATCGGCCGCGTCGGGCTCACGCTTACTCGCTAGCCGGTCGGTACGGTGCGTCCTGGCTCGTGGCTAGAGCGCCTACGCAAGCGGGATCTCAGCGCCCTGGCCTTTCGACTGCTGGTAGATCTCGGACATCTCATCGTAGGTCTTCCGTAGCGCTGTCACGCGCTGCTCGAGGCGCTCACGATCCTGAGGCTCACAGCTCTCGATGAGATCCTGCAGGCACCAGCCGCTCCAGTAGGCGTTCTTCTGGTTGTACTCGCCGCCCTCCACCCGCCAGATTTCTTCATTGAGCCTGATGTCGTGGGGGATGCCAAAAGCGTCCATCGAGTCCTCGTAGGTGAACAGATAGAAGAAGTTGTCCCAACCGCCCCAGGTGATGGCCGAAAGGCACAGGGGACAAGGCTCGTGCGTGCTGAGGAAAATCGTGTCCTTCGAGGCAGGGCGCTCGTCGCGAGGTATCTCGTAGAAGGTGTTGATCGTGACGATCTCGCCGTGGTTCAGCGGGTTAGCCGTCTCGTGGTTGGTGACGGCCGTCACGGTCGAGAGATCCGACTTCGTCAGGACCGCTCCGCCGAAGATCTTGCTACCGCTACGGACGCCCTGCTGCGTCAGGGGAACGATCTCCTGCTCCACGGCCTTGAGGAGGCGGTCGATGAAGAAAACCTTGTCGGTAGTGAGCCTGGCGAGATCGGCTTCGGTCGGCATCCGTATCTCCATTGGAGTGGACCTCTCTGATTGAGGATTGCTGAGTACAGGCGCCGCGCTCAACTCCTGGGCGTAGCACCTGGCTTCCGCCTCTAGGGCTTCGACTGTCAGCTTGGCGGGTCGGGCATGGTCGGATCGTATGACACGCCGATCAAGGTGCCGCGCTCCGTTCTCCGCATGAGACGTTCGGGATGTGGAGAACTCGCAACCTGCAGAGCTCGTTGCGGAGTCGCTGTCGGCGATCCTCGGTGCGATCGAGAGGGGTGACGTTTTGGGGGAACCGGCTCACCCCCTGGAGCCGCCCAAACTCCCTTCGTGGATGGCCACTTCAGCGGCCGCGGCCAGTGAAAGAATGGATGAAGTACCCCCAACGGGATTCGAACCCGTGCTACCGGCGTGAAAGGCCGGCGTCCTAGGCCGCTAGACGATGGGGGCCTGAGGCCAACGGTAGCGCAGAGCCGCCACCTCGATCGGGCGAGTGAACCGGCGCGCGGGTCGCAGAGCCGTCACAATCGTCGCGGTGATGTCTCTGTGATGAGAGAAGAATTGTCGTGACGGCCGAGTACGGCTCGTGCAATCTCGCGATCGACGGGCCGGTTGCGACGATCGAGATCATTCCGCCAATGCAGGTCAAGGGCGGCGCGGATCTGCATTGGGAGCTCGGTGGGGTGCTCGACCGACTGCGAAGCGATACGTCGGTTCGAGTCATCGTCCTCACGGGCACCGACGACGAGTTCTACGTGCTTCCCGACAAGGCGGTCTTCGAGAACCCGGCTTCCTGGGCGAAGCGCGCGAACCCGGATGGCGCCTGGCAGACGTTCATGGGCATCATCCGCGTCCATCAGCTCATGGCCGAGATCGAGAAGCCGATCGTCGCCAAGGTGAACGGGCACGCCACTGCCTTTGGGTGCAGCCTCGTGCTGGCAAGCGATCTGATCGTCGCTGCCGAGGACGCTGAGCTCGTTGACATCCACCTGGGTATGGGCGAGATTGACGGGCACCCGGGTCCGGGCTTCGGGCTGGTCGCGGGCGATGGTGGGAGTTCGCTCGCGCCGCTGTACATGAGCCCGGCCAAGGCGAAGGAGTTCCTGATGCTCTCAACGCCCTACTCCGGTCGCGAGCTAGCGGACGCCGGCGTGATCAACAAGGCTGTCGCGCGCGAGGAACTTGACGACGCGGTCACTGACATGGTCGACGCGCTCCTGCGACGCTCGGCCTTCGCGCTCGCCTGGACGAAACGCAGCGCCAATCGTCGTATCGCAGAAGTGTTGAACATGTCGCTTGACGCCGGCGCGGCGTATGAGATGGTCAACTTCCTACAGCTTTCGCGACTCGGGCATGATCCGATGTCGCTCGGCCAGGAGGAAGAAAACGATTGACGAGGAGAGGACGGAATACGCATGGCACCGACGTTGGCTAAGGCAAGGGAGATGGGACGAGCTGCGCTCGCGCACGCCGAGGGGATGGGCGTATCGATCACTGTGTGCGTCGTTGACCAGGGTGGCAACGCTGTACTAAAAGCGCGGATGGACGGCGCGGGCTATCTGAGTGGCGAGTTCGCCGAGGACAAGGCCTACACCTCCGCGGGCATCGGCTTCGCTACCGCTGACCTCGCTCCGCTCGTTCAGCCCGGCGAGATGGCCTTCGGCATCACGCATCCGAGAGTCGTCACGTTCGGTGGCGGAATTCCCCTGACCAAGGACGGCAACGTAGTTGGAGCCGTAGGTGTGAGCGGCGGTTCGGTCGATGAGGACATCGAGGTCGCCGAGGCTGCTCTTGCAGTCTGGGATAGCTAGCGGGCGAGTAGTAACACGGTTGGCGCGCGACAAGCGCTGGCGTCAGCTAAGGAGAGGCGGCACAAGACCGGGACCTGCGTTCAACAGGTTCCGGTCTTCTCCCACGTGAGGCTTCCGATCGCGCGGAGCTTTGACGCGCGATGGGTTGTGCGCGTGATGAACGAATAGGTGCCGGGTCTCCATGTTCCATCGGCGCACGCGAGGCCATGGCGCTTCGCCTTGATCGTGAAGCCAAGGTTTGGGCCACCTTCGGAGCAGTTGCCGACGCGGCCCTTGCGGTTTCGTACAACGCGCTTCGTCGGGCCCGACGCCGGTGTATAGAAGATCGTCGCACGTACGCGTAGCATGCGCTTCCTGGCGCAGGCGACGGTGTCGTCGAGCCACACGCCGCGCTGGTCGACCGTCTTGCTTTCGACGAGGATCCCGCTGATGATCTCGAACGTGCCGAGCTCGGCGCTTGCGAAGACTGCGGGCTCGCGCGTCGTGTTGCCAGCAGACGCCGCGCTGGCAACGGCCAGGGCGACGCAGGCTGTCAGTCCGAATATGAGGAGGATGCGGGATATCGGCGTGCTCCCTCGCTCGGTTCGACTTCCGTGGCACCAGTCCTTGCTGAGACCCGCGCCCGCTAGGCTTAGGAGTACGGGCGGTTAGCTCAGTTGGGAGAGCACCTGCCTTACAAGCAGGGGGTCACTGGTTCGAGCCCGGTACCGCCCACTCTCGAAAAGGCCAGTGTTTAAGCCGTTTGGGCTTGAACACTGGGCCAAGTACGACTAGTCTGCAGCGGCGTGGGGCACATTTGGGGCACACCTGTCGCTTGTTCG
>JAUXJK010000358.1 GCA_030624785.1 Actinomycetes bacterium | reverse complement strand
CCAGTGCCTCATGCACGGCTTGGATGTCGGGCAGCTCCGCCACACACGCTGGGCACCACGAGGCCCAGAAGTTGATCACGAGAGGCCTTCCCTCGTAATCGGCGAAGGTGGCGGTCCCGCCGTCGAAAAGCTCGAACGAGTCGGTCGGCAGTGGATCCCCGTCGGTCGAGACGTCGCCGCCGCCCAGCGCGACCACCGCGGCCACGATCGACACGAGAAGCACCAGCGATCCGGCGACGATGCGACGGCGCTGCCGTCGCGTTACGGCCAACGAGCTCATCTGTGGTCCTCTCGGTCTTAGCTGTGACTGTCACCGAGCAAGAACCGCTTCGAGTCGTCGGACCCTTCTCAACGGTTGCCGTCACGACATTGCCGCGACGGTCGAGACGGTCACCGCGAGCGTTCCTGCAACGCCCCCCGATCGAGGGCGCACATAGCGACAACTATCTCTGACGAGCACAGCCGCCCATAACCGGCAATGAGGAGCGGGTCGCGGCCCCGGCTGTGCGCCGACGTGAGGCTGTTCAACCGCCCGATATCACCAGTCAGGCAACATCAGCGTGATTCGCTCGCTGCGGCGGAGATACGCGGACCGGGCACGCAGCCGGCGCCGGATCTGGCCGCTCGTACGTGCCTGATGGGCTATGCGCTCCGTGCCCGTCGCCTGAACGCGTGACTCTGCTCGCGCGTTACGAAGCGCTCGACGAGAGCGTCACGCTGTTACTGCTGAACTCCGGCGGTTGGATGTTGGCGCCGATATCGGGCGCGTTCAATGGATGAAGAAGATGAATCGTGCGCGTCACACCTTCAGGTGGAGGGTCATCTCGATCTGGTGTCCGCACTCCGTGTCGACGATGAATCCCATCCGCTCGTACAGCCGACGAGCCGCATCGTTGGTAGCGAACACGCTCAACCGAATCCTTGGCACACCAGCCCGTCGGCATTCGTCTTCGACGAGTTCGAGTGCTTCGGTGCCGTAGCCCTTACCGCGATGTTTGGCCCCGATCTCCATGTCCCAGATGTACACGTCGGCGGAACCATCGGGCGCCGGACCGAGCCACAGATGGCCGACGCGTCGCCCATCGTCGACGATCCATCGAAACGAGTGGCCGTCGGACCGATGCCCGTCGGGCAGCGTCCGCTCCACAACCAGTCGTGCGTGCTCGGCACTGGCGTCCGGCGTCGAACCAGTCACTCGTGCGTGCTCCGCCGCGAACTCGTGTCGTGATTGCTCCAACCACTCGATCGATTCATCGTCTGACATCGCGATCAGGCTGACCATGGTTCGACCCCGTTTGCTACTGGTCGGCAACGCTCGAGGCGAACCACGACTCAATCTCGGCGAAGTCTCCATCCGATAGAACGATGTCGAGGGCTCGCGTAGCCAGGACGAGGTGCGGTGACGAACGCGCGGGGCCGAAGACGGGAGCAGTTACCTCGCGATGGTGCAAGAGCCAGGCGAGTGCGAGGGCGCCGCATTCGACACCGTGCTGGTCCTGGGCCGCGTGACGGAGCCGATCGATCGCGTCGTGGACGACAGGCGTGAGCAGTTCGTCCACCCCCTCGGGTCGGAGCGCCATCCGGGAATCCGGTGGCGGGGCGGCTTCGCGTTGGTACTTCCCGGTGAGCGCACCGCCAGCCAAAGGAGAGAACGGCGTGAACGCTAGATCGCGCGCAGCACAGATCGACCGTACGGTTCGCTCATCGTCGGGTCGCAGCAAGCTGTACCCGTTCTGCACGACCTCGTAGCCGCCGATGCCGAGCCGTTCGGCTGCATCGAGGGCCACTGTGAGCTGGGCGGCATCAACGTTGCACGCACCCACGAGCCGACAGCGGCCACTGGCGCGAATAGCCTCGAGCCCCTCGAGCGTCTCCTCGATTGGTGTGCCGTCATCGGGAGCGTGCGTGAACAGTAACTCGACGGTGTCGACGCCGAGCCGATGCAGACTGCCTGAGAACTTCTCATCGAGGAAAGCAGAATCGAAGCGGCCGACCCGCCCGTCGGCGTACGGCGGGGCAACCTTCGTTGCAAGACGAACCTTCCCGCTGACCTCCGAGTCGCGCTCGACCAACCAGCGACCGATCATGATCTCGCTCGCACCGCCCGAGTACCGCTCTGCGGAGTCGAACAGCGTGATGCCCAGACCAACAGCTTCATCCATCGTCTCAAACGCCGCCGGTTCGTTCAGCCCGCGACCGATGAGCTCCGTACTGCCGCCAATCCCTCCGAACGTGCCGCAACCGAGGACGGTCCGACCGTAGGTCCACACTGATGGCGTGGTCACACGTGCCAGAGTAGTAGCCGTCTCGAAGAACGATGATCTGACCGAACGCCGCCCAGGCGGCACTCGATGCCGACAACACAGCAGCACCAGGAAACCCACCCGATAGCCGGCCGACACTGAGCGCCTCAGGGGCCTAGTTCGCCGCGCTGAACGGACCCAGGTCGACCACTCGATAATCACTGGGCAAACAACATCCGCCCGATTTCGGGCTCTGACGCGGACCCTGGTGGCTGGTTGACGGTTTCCCCGGGCTGTTGGGCTTGGGATGATGGTCGCTCTGATCCTCGAGGAGAGGTTGATGAGCGAGAAGAAGCAGCGGCGTTCTTGGACGCCTGATGAGAAGGCCGAGATCGTGCTCGCAGGTTTGCGCGGTGAACGCAGCGTGCGTGATGTGTGTCGCGAGTACGAGATCT
>JAUXJK010000109.1 GCA_030624785.1 Actinomycetes bacterium | reverse complement strand
TCAAACGTGAACGTGACGGGTTGACCGCGATCTATTCGCTCATCGGGGCGTGCGCGGAGACGGCTCACCACTCGCTCCGACTCGGTGCGGGCAGACGCGTCTCAAGGACACGGTTGTCGTTCGTGTCGCGCTCTGCGAGGAACCAGAGTTCACAGCCGAATCGGTGATACCACCACTCGGTCTGGATACCGCGCACGTTGCGCTTGAAGTAAACGTAGTGCGACAGCTCCCGGCGCGACGGCGACTCCTTTGGGCGTTCGCGCACCTCCCCAGTGGTCGTGAACTCGTCGACCGGTCGGGAACCGCAGTTCGGACAGGGAATCTGGAAAGTCACTCGTTGAGCAGCGTGTTCGAGGTATTGCGCCGTTGCGCGCACACCTCAAGGAAATCTACATCCCGCGGCAGCGGCCACGAGAAGGAGCGGTCTAGAACAGCGTCAGGTATTGATCGATCTCCCACTGGCTGACGTACTCGTGGAAGCGGTTCCACTCGTCGCGTTTGACTCGCAGATACCAGTCGATGACGTCCTCGCCGTCGCGACCCTTGCCGAAGGTGCGTCGCATCACGTCGTTCGCTTCGAGCTCGTCAAGCGCCTCAGAGAGCGTGCGCGGCAGGGCCTGGACGCCCCTATCGGTGAGCTCTTGATGCGGGATCTCGAACAGGTTCTCGCTGTTCGGCTCGGGTGGTTCGATCTGATTTTCGATCCCGTCGAGTCCGGCCGCCAGCACAGCTGCGGACGCGAGATATGGATTGCACGAGCCGTCGATCGTCCGGTCTTCGATACGGCCGGGTCCCGGAATGCGCAGCATCTGCGTGCGGTTGTTGTAGCCGTAGCTGATCCACACGGGCGACCAGGTCGAGCCCGAAGCGGTCGAGCCAACTTTGAGCCGCTTGTAGGAGTTCACAGTGGGTGCGGTGATTGCGCTGTAGGCGCGTGCGTGCTTCAACAGACCGCCAAGGAAGTGGTAGGCCGTTTTCGAGAGCCCGAGGCCTCGTGGGTCGGTGCCGCCGCCATCTGCGAAGACGTTTGTGTCGCCGTCCCAGAGCGACATGTGGAAGTGGCAGCCGTTGCCGGTCAGGTGCGTGAATGGTTTTGGCATGAACGTCGCGAGCTGCCCAAACTGGTGGGCGAGCGTGTGCACCATGTAGCGGAAAAAGATTCCGCGGTCACAACTCGTGAGCGCATTCGCGTAGGTGAAGTTCTGCTCGAACTGCCCGTTCGCGTCCTCATGATCGTTCGCGTAGTTGCCCCAGCCGAGCCCATTGACGTAGCGCGAGACTGTCGTGAGAAAGTCGTAGTTGCGCGTTAGCCCCCGCAGGTCGTAGCAGGGCTTCTCGAGCGTGTCGAGTTCGTCGGCGATACGGATTGACCCGTCGTCGTTCTTTTGAATCAAGAAGTACTCGAGCTCGAGTCCCATCTTGAACTCGAAGCCCTTGCCCTTTGCGGCGTCGAGTGTCCGCTTGAGGATCGTGCGTGGGTCGTAGGGCCAGGGCTCGCCTTCAACAGTTACGTCGCACGCGAAGCGCGCAAGGTTCGGCTGCCAGGGCACGGGCGTGAAACTCGCAGGATCAGGGATCGCGGCGATATCGGGATCGTTCGGTAGCTGTCCGATCTCGCCAGCCGCGAACCCGGCAAAGCCGGCACCGTCTTCGAGCAGGTCATCGAGATTCGCGCTGGGGATGAGTTTCGCGCTTGGGCGCGCGTAGAGGTCGACGAACTGCGCAAACAGGAACTCGATGTCGTTGTCGGCGATGGTCTTGCGTACATCGTCCGCTGTGAATGCTGGCTGGTCCATACGGTTCCTCCTCGTGGCGCCTTGTGCTCGGCGCACCTTAACGGCCATGGCCTCAGAGCTGTCGCGTGGTGGCGCTACGCGGCCGCTATGGCGACAGAAGAGAGGCCAGTTCCGAGATGTCCGCGAGGGAAGGAAGACCGTGAACGGCCTCGATCACGGCGTCTATTCGCTCTTGCGTCAGGATCTCGCCCGCGAGCTCGTGGAGCTTCTCTTCGATCTCCTTGTGACCGTAGGTTGGGCGATCTCGTGGGAACTCGGCAGCCTTGGTGAGGGTGCGCCCGTCTGCAAGCGACACCGAGACTTCTTGCAGGATGCGCTGTTCCTCGTAAAACGTTGCGTCCGCTTTGACATCGTGGACCACCCGGGTGCGATCGAGTAGCCGTAAGACGGATGGATCGCGGAGCACCACTTCGTCGTAGAGCTGTGGCGAGCGTGGTCTTCGATCGATGGCGGTTGCCACCGTGTATGGCAGCGAGAATTGGGCGTCTACCGCGCCCGCTGGAGCGTTGTCCGCAAGCAGGTTGCCCCAGGGCGTTGTGATCTCGATGCTCTCGACGGATTCCGCTGGGAAGTCATGCTCTTCGACGAGCTGGGTCGCTGCCCAGTACGCGGGGTGGTTGATGCCGATCGATGGATGAATCTTGTATTCGAGCTCGCGGATGAACCAGTCCGTTCCTAGATTCGCGAGACCTCGCTGCGGGTCGAAGCGGTCAGATCCTGCCATGCTGGAGAATCCGAAATCTCCGTCGAGCGCGCCGAGCCCACCCTGAAAGCCCTTCTGAGCTGACAGAGCCGCCATCAGCCCGCCCATCGCGATCCAACCCCAGCCCTGCTTGATCTCTCTGATCGGGCGCGTGTCACGAACCGGACCGAAGTACTTGTAGACGGATGGAACCGTTGCGTAGGTCGCCGCGACGCCAAGCGCGACCTCGGACTCTTCTGGGTCAAGGCCGAGCAGGTTGGCTGCTGTGCAGGCCGATGCGAACGGATGGAACTGCTGTCCCCAGACGCGTCGCGCACGCGCCTGCGACGGCTGCATCGTCATTGCGATCCGCGATGTCACCTCGTAGCCCACAGCTATCCCTGCGATGAACTCGCGGCCAGACAGCGTTCTTCCTTCCCCGAGAGCGAGTCCACTCGGGATGGCTGCGAACCCCGGGTGGGCGACGGCGAAGAGCATGTCCTCGTAGTCGAGCGCAAACGCCAGATTGCTGTTTGCGTACACCGAGAACGGCAGCGAAACGCGCGTGCCATCGCCCAGAATGGTCGCTTGTTCGGCGCCGCCGCCGAGCTCCTTCGCCATCTCGACGTGTAGCTGACCGATTCGCGTCTGGAGCCCGCCCAGGCAGCAGGCGAGGATGTTCAGGGTCGCGAGCTTGAGCGTTTCGACGACGTCCGGCGGGATGCTGTCATAGGCCGTCTCCGACGTGAATGTCGCCAGGCTCCTGGTAAGCGAAGGCTCCATGCGTAGCTACTAGTTTCGCAGAGCTCCTGTGCGGCTACAGCAGCCGTCGCCCCATCTCGCGAACGTCGTAGCCGCCGAGGTCCATGACAGCCTGACGGAATGTCGCGTCGGATAGCAGCGCGAGGAACGGAGCGAGCGTTGGGTCCTCAAGCGAGGACTCGGCAAGCACGAGATCGAACGGCTCTGAAGTGATCGGGATGAAGTCGAGGTTGAAGGCACGTGCCGCGGCGAGGATGCCCATGCCACAGTCGGCGGTCTCGCCAGAGATAACGGCGGCTAGCGCCAGATGTGAGTACTCCTCGCGTCCGTAGCCGTTGATCGCGTCGGGTGAGATATCCCGCTGCGCCAGTTCGTAGTCGAGTAGTACCCGTGTTCCTGCCCCGCGTTGGCGATTCACGTAGCGAACTTCGCGCCGACTGAGATCCTCCAGTGATGCGATCGCGAGCGGGTTGCCGGGCTGCACGATAAGACCCTGGTCACGGTGTGTGAGCCGTACGACCGCGACCTCGCCCTCGGCAAATATCCGCTCGACGAACGGCAGGTTGTATGTGCCGGTCGCCTCGTCGAGTAGGTGTGCGCCCGCGATATGACACAGGCCATCGCGAAGCGCGGTCAGACCGCCGAGCGATCCGACTGCACTCGACGTCAGGGTGTTCTCGGGGCTGCGAGTCCTGAGCTCGGCCGCCGCGACGTCGAGCACGAGGTCGTGCGAGCCCGTGAAGACGATCGTGCTCTCGATCGCCTCGAGAGAGCGCAAGAGTTCAACATCGATCTCGTCTCCTGCATCGTGCCCCTCTCGCTCAGGCCCGATCTGCAGAAGGCCGTCCGCGTGTACCAGTGAGGAAAGCACGCCTGCGCCGCCGCTCTGAGGCACGGCCACGAGCGACGCGTTGATACGGCCCAGACGTACGCGGACGCAGTCGTTGACTCCGATCGCGGAAGGGAGCTTGCGGGCGAGCGTCGCTTTGGTTCGCGGGCGCCGGCTCGGCGTCGTACCTTGAAGCTCGGCGAGGAGCGGGGCGACGATCGAATCGAACGTCAGCGCAGCGGAGACCGGGTAGCCGGGAATGCCGACGACCGGCGTCGCAGCGACGACTCCCAGCACCACCGGGTGTCCCGGTTTGACGGCAATGCCGTGAGCGGAGAGCACGCCGTCAGCGCCAATGACGTTCGCCGAGTGGTCGTCGCGTCCAGCGGACGAGCCGGCGATCAGAAGCACCAGGTCGGCCGCGGCACAGCTCGTCGCGAGTGTCGCCCGGAGCTGCTCAGGATCGTCGGGCACGATCTGAGCAATCGTGGCCACTCCACCCGCGTCGTTGGTCTGGCCGGCGAGCATCAGCGAGTTCGTGTCAGCTACCTCTCCCGTTTCGAGTGTTGAGCCGACGGGCTTGAGCTCGTCTCCGGTGGGGATGATCGCGACACGAGGTCGTTGGCGCACCGAGACCTCTGTATTGCCGGCGGCTGCGACGCACGCCACGTCGATCGGGCGAAGTAGATGCCCCGGCGCCAGCAGGAGCTCGGTTTCCGCAATGTCCTCGCCAAGCGAGCGCACGTGCTGGAAGGGCGCGACAGACGCGCGCAGCTCCGCCCGATCCTGCGTGTCGAAGTGCACGTGCTCGCGCATGACGACGGCGTCGAAATGCTGTGGCAACGGATCGCCGGTGTCGACGTGCTCATAGTCAGCGCGCTCGATGAACACCGGTGTCGACTCACTGGCTTCCAGGGTGTGTGCGGATCGGAGGGCGATCCCATCCATCGCGGCTCCGTCGTAAGCCGGCGAGGAGCGCTTTGCCCAGATCGCTTCGCCGACTATCCGACCGGCTGCCTGTTCGATTGCGACGGTCTCCGTGCCAACGCGCGTGTCGCACTTCTGCGCCTTTCTGTCCGAGCGCCAGCGGGTGAGGGCCTGGTCGAGTGGAACGTTCTGGAGAAAGTAGCGTCCTGCTCTGGGCTGCTCAGCCATGGAGCTCGACCATGACCTCGGCCCCCGCGTAGAGACCACTCGCTTCCTCCGGTACCTGAATCTGGCCATCTGCGAGCGCGAGCACGGAGAGAGCTGAAGACTTGGCGAACAATGGCTCGGCCTCCCAGGCCTCCGACGTGTTCTGTGCCAGACGCACCTGAACGACATCCAGACGTCCTGGCGCTGAGGGTACGTCGCGGGTCAGTACAGCCGGGAGCCTCGGGATCGGAGTAGGCCGGGTGTTACCACCGATCCGCTGGATCAGCGGCACACCAATCAGGCCGAACACGACGAGAGCGGAGACGGGGTTGCCGGGCAGTCCCAGGATGGGCACGTCGCCGCATTCAGCAAGAAGCGTCGGCTTTCCGGGCTTGATTGCCAGACCGTGACACCAGATTCCCGGGTCGCCGAGAGAGTCGACAACCTCTGCTGTGAGATCGCGTGCGCCGACCGAAGACCCGGCCGAGACGACGATGAGATCGGAATGCTCGAGTGCCGCCTGCAGTGAGACACGCATGAGCGCGAACTCGTCACGGATGATCTCGCCGATCTCGGGCGTCCCACCGCCGCGGCATGTCATGCCAGCCAGCGCGCTCGCTGTGGCGTCTCGGACCTGCCCGATCTCAAGGCGGGGCGTCTCGGGCACCACGACCTCGTCGCCGGTCGAGAAGATCGAAACGCGCGGTCGAGCGCGGACCGCGACGGAGGTTACGCCCGCGGCAGCCAGCACTCCCAGTTGAGCGGGGCGCAGGCTCTGGCCGCTCGGGACTACCTCGGTGCCAGCCCGTACGTCCTCATCCGCTCGAACTACGCCCTCGCCTGGCGCGACGGGTTGGAGTACGTCGACGGTGTCGCCAACCGCTGGCGCCGTGTGCTCGACCATTGCGATCGCATCCGCGCCGTCGGGCAGCGCGCCGCCGGTCGGGATGGCGACGGCCTCCCCGGGCGCGAGCGCAATGCTCGGTGGGCTGCCCATCTCCACCTGCCCTCGCACGGTCAAACCGGCGGGCACTGATGACGACGCTCCGAAGGTGTCGGAAGCTCTGAGCGCGAAGCCGTCGACTGCCGAGCGCGCGAAGCCGGGCAGGTTGTGCACACACACGATGGGTTGTGCGCTCACGCGGCCGAGAGCGTCGCCTAGTGCGCATTCCTCGAGTTGGGTTCGCCGAGCAGGAATGAAGCCGGCATTCACCTCGGACACGGTCTTGACGGAGAAGAACTCGCGCGTCACGAGGGTCGCGTGCCGTCGAGTTTGGTGACGCTTATCACCGGACCTAGCGCGACCTGGCCGAGTCCGCATATCGAGGTCAGACGGAGGGTTTCCTCGAGTTCGAATATCCGCTCGTCGACGTCAGCGGCGCCGCCGTCGCGGGCGAGTATCTCCATCAGAATGGCCTCGGCCTTCTTGCTTCCGACGCGACAGGGCACGCACTTGCCGCAGCTCTCTTCTCGGAAGAAGCCAAGAACGTTTGTAGCGGCTGCGAGCAGGTCGGTTGTCTCGTCCATGACGACGACGGCGCCCGATCCCAACATCGATCCCGCCGCCGCAACGCCGTCAAAGTCGAGGGCGACGTCGAGCGATTCGGGCCCAAGAAAGTTGGATGACGCGCCTCCTGGTTGGACGGCGCCAAGCGGCTGTTCGCTGGCGACCCCGCCGGCGAGGTCGAGCAGCT
>JAUXJK010000251.1 GCA_030624785.1 Actinomycetes bacterium | reverse complement strand
TGAGGCGCTCGATACTTCCGTCGAGGTGCTCTGCAAGCTCCGCATTCGACGCTGAGGAAGCATCGAAGGCGTCCCAGAACTCAATGAGCTTCTTGATCTCCGGAAGCTGCTCATTTTCCCACGTATCGACCATGTGCCCGAAGGTTGCACTCGTATTGCCCACGGCGGCACGACCCAGCTTCTCGAGCTCCTCGTGATCGTGTGAGATGGGTGCTATGGACTGATAGCCATACGTGTTGAAGCCCTTGAACGTGTTGCGCACCGGAAGCCCGTAGTGCTCGCAACCACCGTTGAATCCTCCGAACAGAATGTCGGCGAGCGCGAACTCAAGCGTTGACATCTGCCCCGGGAAGTGCTGGCTCTCGCGCTCGAAGAAGCGGTCGGCGTCATGCGGTTCGGCCCACTCGACGGGAAAGTCGGGCGGGAGCGGGATTCGACGTTCAGAAATATCACCTTGCATCGCGCTTCTCCTTCTCCGAGCCGTCAGGCAGTGCCGAGTGTGGTGATCGGTCGGGACTGCAGCAGGTACAGCTGATCCCCTTGAAATGCGCTCTCAATGTCAACCGGGTGCCCGGCGCTCTCCTCGAGCGTGAGTGCGAGCTTGGCGAGCTCGACGATCTTGGCGTCGTCGAGTGAGTGACGCTCCTGAAGATCGACTGGAACGTCGATCTCGTGCGTGCCTCCATCAGTTGCCACCGTCATCGATTCCTTTGCTCCGAGCATCCGCGAGGTGATCGAGAGATCCCCCTTAGCGACGACGTACATATCCGGAGTCACGGTACCGCCGACGATGCTCTCACCAAGCCCCCAACTCGCGTTGATGACGACCTCTTCGGTGCTGTTCGTGATCGGATTGGCGCTAAAGACCACGGCCGACGTGTCGGCGGCGACAAGATGTTGAACGAGGACGGCCATGCGGATGTCCTCGACCTCGAGACCGTGAGTTCGCCGGTACTCCAGAGCGTGATCGGCACTGGCCGACTCAAAACAGGTCGTCGCTGCCGCGGCGACTGCCTCGGCCCCGATGACGTTCAGGTATGTGTCGTGCTGGCCGGCAAACGACGCACCGGCACCGTCCTCGTCCACCGCCGAGGAGCGCACAGCGACCGCCGGGTTCTCTGCCTCCGCTTGCTCGGTGAGGGCTCCGTAGGCCTCCTCCACGAGAGCGCGTAGACACGCGACTCCTTCGTTGGTCGCCCGTTCATGCGCTGACGTCGTGAGAACGAATCCGGGCGGAACCCGATGCACATCGGCGAGCCTGCCCAGTGATGAGGCCTTTCCTCCGACCAGCGAGACGTCATGCGTCGCGGGTTCGCCGAGCCACGCGACCTCCGGACGGTCGTTCATTGTGGCCTGCTCCCAAGCTTGAATTCAAACACAGGCGCGATGATATTCCACATGCCGCCCTAGATACAGAAGGCCACCATAAGGTTCCGTGCCGGGGCCATCAACTTCGGCCCCGAGTCCCAACCGATCGCTGAGCGCAAGACGCGTGGAGAGCGACCCAGGAGGAGCCGTGTCCGTAGACCCCGCTGTACTCGAAGATTTCCTCACACAGCGCTACCTCGCCGTGGTTTCGACCTACCGCGCTGACGGAACCGCCCAGCTCACGGCCAACTGGTACGTGGCCGAGGGCGGCGACATCTATCTGCCAACGTTCGAGCAGGCACACAAGGTGAAGAACGTGCGACGCGATCCGCGCGCTGCCGTTCTCATCGACGCGCGCGGTTCGGGTCCGATGCGAGCAGCCGCCACGAACGGGGCGGCCGCGATCGTCGAAGGTGCCGAGGCGAAAGCCATCGCCGAGCTCTGCTGGGCGCGCTACCTGACACCAGCCGGCCTCGAACACCCGGGAGTTGGTGGTGCGCTTCGCCAACACGACCCCGTGTGCGTTCGGGTGAGCCCCGGCTCCTGGTCGTGGACGGATCAGGGCGAGTTCTTCGGCGGCCTGCTCGAGTCGCCTGAGTTCGTCCTCCCCCACTCCCCGTAGGGCTCACGCCACATCCCAACCAGCTCGACTCGATCGACACGTCGTAGCGGCACCGTGCATGCTGTCCGCGTGCGAGTTCTCCCAGGAGGTCGATTGATCGGCGCCGCGCTACTAGTGCTGGGCGCCACATTCGCTCTTGCGGCATGCGGGCTGGGAGACGACGACAGTACGGCCACAGAGCCCACCGACGTCGTCGAGACCACCCCAGTCGCCGCGGAACCGATTGAGCCGCCCGTCTCGCTGACGGAATGTCCAACCACCGACGTTGCGGGTGATCTCAATCTGAGCGGCAACTGCACGATCGGCGCCACGGTGATCGTCAGCGGTAGCGTCGCGATCAAGGATGGAGCCCTCGTGGTGCTTGGCACTATTGATGGCAGCGTCAACCAGTCGGGATCAGGTGGTGTCGCCGTCCGGCTTCAGGGCCTCGTAATGGGCGATATCAATGAGGCGAACGCGGGAGCGGTGCGGTTCGAGGGCGGAACGGTCACCGGCTCGGTGACGGAGTCCGGGCAGGGCGCTGTGATCCTCGAGACGGGCTCGACCGTCGAGGGCTCCGTCGCCGAAAGTGGGCGCGGCAACGTGCGCATACGCACAGGCGCCAGAGTCGGAGCCGACATCACGGAGAGCGGACGCGGCGACTGCCAGATCAGCGATGAAGCTGAGTTCGGCGGCCCCGCTGCCGATGGCTGCGCGTAGACGCACGAACAGAGTGTCGCGATGATCGGAATCAAGTTTCCGGACACGAACTCCATAGGGATCGAAGACGTACTCGAGTGTGCCGCCGCGGCAGATGATGCAGGTTTCGAATCACTCTGGATGTCGGACTACGCGACAGGCGACGTGTTCTCCGTCCTCTCCGCCTGCGCCGTGGCCACCGAACAGATCCGCCTGGCCACGGGTGTCGCAATCGTCTTCAATCGCGCCCCGACGACGCTCGCGATGGCGGCGGCGTCGCTCGACACGATCTCGAAAGGCAGGCACATCCTTGGCCTGGGAACCGGTCATCGTGCGATCGT
The DNA here is from genome assembly GCA_030624785.1 of Actinomycetes bacterium. Lineage (GTDB taxonomy): Bacteria > Actinomycetota > Thermoleophilia > Gaiellales > Gaiellaceae > JAUVPB01. Next base: position 1,029 of record JAUXJK010000251.1, on the reverse strand, counting down.
CGAGGACCAAAACGGCCTCATCTATGAAAGACCTGTCCGCCGGCTCATCGAGTACACGGAGATCACTCGAGAGCTTGTCGCGAACGGAGAGGTCTCCTACCGCGGTGAGCTGTTCTCACTCGACTACAAGCCCTGGGTCGGCTTCCACCGGCCTCGTATCCCGATCACGTTCGCTCCGTTCGTCGAGTCGAGCGCTCGTCGGGCTGGCCGCATGGCAGACGGCACGCTCTCGACCCTCGTCACGCCCGAGCGCATTCGCACCGTGGTCGACTGGGTTGGCGAGGGCGCCCGCGAATCAGAGCGCGATCCGTCGGATGTCGAGATCGGCGCCTACCTCTGGACGATCGTCGCGCGAGACGAAGAAACACGAAAGGCCGGCCGACGGTTGATCAGAAGTCAGATCGCCTGGTACGCAGGAGCACTCCCTCTCTACGCCAACCTGCTGCGAGACAGCGGCTACACAGAGAACGTCGATCACGTGGCGGCTCTCTGGCAGGCAGGCGAGGAGGAGGCCGCCGTGAACGCGGTCTCCGACGAGCTCGTTGATGGCGTCGGCGTGATCGGCGATCTGGACGACATCCGCGCACGGATCGAGGACTATCGAGCCGCGGGATTGCAACGCCCGGTGCTCTATCCGATGCCGCTGAGCTCGAGCGAAACGAAGCAGGCCTTTATGGCCACCGTCGACGTGCTGCGCTAGTTCTGCTCAGCGGGCAACCGCCGCGCACATCTCGGGCTGTAGGCTCGCACCATGAACGAGCGGAAGCCGGAAATGGCAGCCGAGCGAAGCGAAACTCGACGACGAGCGCTCGCGACGCGCGACCACATTTCGGTCAGCCTCACAGAGGACGCAATGTGGTTCAAGCCGTTCCTGCGTGACACGCTCCCACAGGTCTTTCCGGGCACGATCAGCTGGGATGAGGTACCGGGCGAGCAGACAAACATCCTGATTGAGACTCCGCTGCGAACGCACGAGCACGGAGCGCTCGTCCCGGACGAATGTCTGCGGATACTGATCTCGGGGGAACC
>JAUXJK010000192.1 GCA_030624785.1 Actinomycetes bacterium | reverse complement strand
TCGCCGGCGCGTGTGGTCAGGTCGAGCGGCTGCTCGAGAAATGCGATCTCGACGAGAACAACTGATTCGAGGCCTGGCGGGTCGACGGGCGTGGTGTCAGGTTGAGCTGGCTGAGGTGCCGCGTCCGAGGTCTCGGTTGGTGGCTCGTCGAGCTGCCCGCTCTCTGGAACCTGCGGAGGCACCAGCTCGGGTGCGACTGGACTAGCTGCGGGCTCAATTGGAGCGGTGCTCGTAGCATCTGACCCGCCGCACGCGGTGAGGACCAGAGCGATGATGCTGGCGAGAATGAACAAGTGGCCGGCTGATCGAAGCGACGGGATACACCTGACGGTAGCTTCAAGCACGTTGCCGGCACCCGGTTGCGCTTACAGTGCTGGCGTGATCACGATGCGCTACGTCCTTGCGGACGTCTTCACTAGCACGCCGTTCGGTGGCAATCAGCTCGCCGTCTTTACCGACGCGCGGGAGATCCCGGAGGAGTGGCTGCAACCGCTGACGCGGGAGTTCAACTTCTCGGAGACGGCGTTCGTCTATCCACCAACCGCGGGCGGACACGTGCGGATTCGTATCTTCACGCCCCGCGCAGAGATACCGTTCGCCGGACACCCGGTGCTTGGGGCGGCCGTTGTGCTCGCGGGGCCGCTCCAACTCACGGAGATCGTGATCGAGACCGGTGTCGGCAACATCCCCGTAACCGTAGAGCGTGAGGGCCCAAAGATCACCTTTGGACTGATGCGGCAACCGGTGCCGGAGGTAACGGCGTTCGCAGAGGCCGAAGAGTTGGCTGAAGCGCTGGGAGGTGTGGAGGCACAGCTTCCCATCGAGCTCTACGACAACGGGATTACGCATGTGATGATCAGGCTTGAAGACGCTGCGACAGTTGCAAACCTCGAGCCGGATATGGGTCGACTCGCGCGCCTGCCACATCTCGCAACGAGTTGTTTTGCCGGCTCTGGCTCGACGTTCTCAACTCGGATGTTTGCTCCAGCGCTGGGCGTGCCCGAAGACGCGGCAACCGGGTCAGCCGCCGGGCCTGTGGCGTGCCACCTTCTGCGCCACGGCGAGGTCGAGTCTGGCCAAGAGCTCACCCTGGCTCAGGGTGAGCAGCTGGGACGCCCGAGTGAGCTGACTGCGATCGCTCATGGGTCGGCGACGGCTATCGAAGACGTCGTTGTCGGCGGCTCCGCAGTTGTCGTGTCGCGGGGCGAGTTCAAGCTTCTGCCACCCGGAGCATGAGCGCGACTCTCGATCACGACCGTCGTGAAGGCGCCGAACGCTCGTGGCCAGCCGCCCTGCGCGTTGGACCCACAGGAGCGCTTGAGTTTGATGGCGTCGACCTTGGCACGCTCGCGCAGGAGCGAGGGACGCCGCTCTGGGCGATCTCGCAGTCGACGCTAGAACACAACTTCGACGAGCTGCTCCAGGCCTTTCGATCGCGGTACGAACGTTGCGAGATAGCCTTCTCGATGAAGGCCCACAACACGCTTGCCGTGATACAGCTCCTGCACGCGCGCGAGGCGAAACTTGACTGCAGCGCCGAGTACGAGCTCGATGTCGTACGAGGCCTGGGGATTCCCGCTGCGGACATCATCCTGAACGGATGCGGCAAGAGCGATCGCGCCCTATCGGCTGCAGCTGAGCTGGGAGTGCGAGAGGTGAACGTCGACTCGCTGGCCGAGGCTCGAAGGCTCGACGCGCTCGCGCGAGAAGCCGGCACGACCGTCAACTGCACTGTCCGGATCCAGCTCGAATACGAGCGCCTCTTGCAGCTCGATGCCTCCTACTTGAATGCAGCGAACGCCGCCGACAAGTTCGGTTCGGATGTCGCCTCCGGTGAGGCCATGAGGGTCGTGCGCGCTGTCGTCGAGTCGCCGAACCTCACGTTCCGCGGACTTCACCACCACGTGGTCTTCCCGGGCTACCTCGCCGACTACTCGACTGATCTGGCGCTCGCTCATCACCGTGAATCCGCCGCCGAGCTGTGCGGTTTCGCAAATGCGGTACGTGCCGAGCTGGGCGTCGAAGTAGAGCGTCTCAACCTCGGGGGAGGCATCCGCGCGAGCGGGTCAATCAACGTCGTGCCACCCGGCAGGCCTCAGGACGCGGCCTGGCACGAGCTCCCGTCAGCGGCATCGTTCGCCGACGCCGTGTTCGGCGCGATCGAGGCGAACTTCGAGGGCGCTGCGCTGCCGCTGGTGCAGTTCGAAAGTGGTGGACACATGATCTGGGACGCCGTCATCCTGCTCGCTGCGGTCAGCGAGGTCAAGGAGGCCGTGAGGCGGGGCGGTCCCCCAAAACGGTTCGTCTACATCGACGCCTCGGCGATGATGTTCGTGATTCGAAGCATGCTGAAGATGGCGCATCCCGCGTTCGTCGTCGATCGACCCTTCGACGAGGCCGCGACACCGCGCGCCGAGCTTGTCGGCCAGACGTGCCTCACGGACACCATCGCTGAGAACATCGAACTACCTGCGGTCGATGTCGGCGACCTGGTGTGCCTACTTCACCAGGGTGCGTACTGTGAGACGACGTCGACGCAGGTCAACAGCTTTCCACGACCCGAGGTCGTGCTCCTGTCCCACGGATCAACTCGCGTCGTGAAGCGGCGGGAGCGGCTCGAAGACGTCCACGCGCGCGACATTCCTCTCCAGGCCTAGAGCAGCGAAGGCCCGAGGCCGGCACCGCCCGGATTACTCCCAGCCGACGTCTGTGATTCCGTCGAGTTCGGTGTCGAGCGAGCGCCAGAACTGGCCACCGTCGAGCGATACATAGAGCCGACTCGTCGTGGCCATTGCCACGTGATCCGGACTGTTGCCCAGCGCGATTGCGACACCCGGCGAGACCCCGGCCGCGCGCTCCAACCAGCTCGCGCCGCCGTCGTACGAGACGAGGACCGGCGGTCGGCGCTCGAGTAGGAGCACCACCGTTGATCCGTGCGCGTCGACGTCGGTGAGCGAGGATCGAGCCCACTGCGGGGCAAGGTCGGGCTCACGGTCGCGAGGCGGCATCCGGGCTCCCGGGCGAGCGTCGACAACCTCGCGGCCGTCGTTGTGGATCTCGATGGCGTGCAGCCCTGACGCGGAATCGACGAGAACGACGAGTGTCTCGACCTCACCTGGGGAATCCTCGTGCCCGGTACTCACCATGTGCCAGCTCGGTTGCGCAGTAGCGCCGACACCGTGTCAGCTGCCCGCGCTCCCGCGTCGCGGGCTGAGGCGCCCTCGCTGCGGGCAGCTAGATAGCAGGCGATGAATCCATCACCGGCGCCGGAGGTGTTCTTGACGGACACCGGCGCGCCGGCGATCTCCACGAGCTCGCCCGCCGCGAAGATCCAGGCTCCCTTCTCACCGTTGGTGAGCACCACCTCCGGAACTCCCAGTCGCGCCAGTGACTCACGCGTTGGCTCGAGGCCGAGCACGGCTGCTTCCTCGAGCGACAGCTTCAGCACCTCGATGTGTTCGAGCATCTCGAGAGAGGATGGACGCTCGTGAACGACGGGTCCGAGTCGCGCAGGGCGCACGAGGCCCTGACCATCGAGGCTGACACGGTTCGTGCGGGCGAGTCGCGCCAGCGTTTCCGCGGGAAAGTCAGCCAACGAAAGTGCGCCGGCGTGAACGAAAGCGCAGTCTCGCGTTGCCTCCATGACCCAATCGTCGATTTCGGCCGGTTGCCAGGCGTCGCCGAGCGCTTCGATGATCACCTGCCGTTCCAGCGAGGGTGAGTCGTGGACGAGCGTGTAGGTCGCGGTCTCGGCCGCCGCGCGCCATGTGAGCTCTTCGGCCAGCTCGTCCAGTGGCGCGAGCAGCTGATGGTCGGCAGCGGCAACCTTCGTGGCCGTGACCCCGGGAGCACCGAATTCGCGGAGTGCACGCATCGCGTGGAGTGGCGCACCTCCAGTAGTTGAGGTGTCGTCGTCGATCCAGTCGATTGTCGTCAACCCGACGACGGCGATGCCCACTAGGTCGTTCCCTGGGCTAGGTGCGCTTTGGCCAGATGAGCGCGACCGATACGGCCGCGACGAGTGATCCGAGCGGAGCAGCAAGGAACGGTGCGAGCTCGGTTCCGTTGGGAAGAGTGATGAGCTCGAAGCCGTCGACAATGCTGCCGTGCACGATCCAGCCGGCGATGACGATGGCTACGAGGCCCATCACACATCCAGCGAGCGTACCCGCACTTGTTGCTCTCTTCCAGAAGCCAAGGAACACCGGTATGGCGATGGTTGCGGCGAGTAGGTCGGCGACGAGAAACAGGCGGAGGACGCTGATGTCCTCGGTCGCCAAAATGACCGCCGGAATCGTGAGCGCGAGCGTGACGAGTCGCGCGCCACTGAGTGGGAGCCGTCCACGAGAGACGTCAACCGATACGAGTGCCGCGAGCGCGTTCTGCAATGTGTCGACACTCGAGGCGACGAGCGTCACCGCCAGCACGATCACCAGGCCGATTATTGGCCGGGGAATCCCTTCGAGGAGCGTGAAGAGCGCGAGCGAGGGCACCTCGAGTTCCCCGCCGCCTGCGGCGATCATTCCGGTCAGCCCCAGCAGGAACAGCACCGGGATCACGAGGACACCGCCGAGCAACGCGCCGCGCACGAGTGTCTGTTCGTCCTTCGCGGCCCATACGCGTTGCCAGAAGCCCTGATGGAAGAGGTTGGCCGCCGTGATCGCGATGACCAACACGATCAGTACCTCCAGTCCTGTCTGCGTGACGCTTGTCAGGCCGCCGTCGATAGCCCGAGCGCCGGGATCGTCGACATCCACCACGATTGCGACGATGACTGCAGTTACGAGGCCGAGCACGAGCAGCCCCTGCCAACGGTCGGTGGCGAGCGAGGCTGGGAGGCCGCCGTACGCCGTGTAGGCGGCCGTCGCAGCGGCGACGGCGATGATCGGAATCAATCGATCGACGCCCGAGAGCAGCGACGCGGCTCCGCCCACCG
>JAUXJK010000207.1 GCA_030624785.1 Actinomycetes bacterium | reverse complement strand
GCTCAACGTCCTCGGCGACGATGCGGCCCTCCGGCCCCGTGCCCTCAACAGCTGCCAGATCGATCCCGCGCTCCTTGGCCATCCGCTTGGCCAACGGTGAAGCCTTCACACGACCCCCAACTGGTGCTGCAGGCGTCGCTGCGACTGCCGGAGCATCCGTCGCCGCGGTCGCGACAGCGGCCGAGGCGGCTGGACCAGCCGGCGCGGACGCGGGTTCGCTCGCCGTCGGCGCAGGCTCGCTCGGTGCCGCCGCGGCCGGAGCCGAAGGCGCTGCGCCTTCGGGAAGAGCTTCCCCTTCCGCGCCGATCATTGCGATGATCTCGCCGACCGGAACGTCGGCTCCTTCGTGTTGCAGAATCTTGAGCAGCACGCCGTCGGCGTCAGCCTCGACCTCCTGCGTGACCTTCTCCGTGTCGAGCTCGTAGAGAGGCTCGCCCTTGATAACGGCGTCTCCCTCAGCCTTCAGCCAGCGCACTATCACGCCGCTCTCCATACCTTGCCCCAGGCGGGGCAGCGTGATCTGCGTTGCCATCAGCCTCTCGCCACCGTTCTCTTGACTGCAGCCATTAGGTCCTCTTCGTGAGGGATTACGTATTCCTCCATTACCGGTGCGAACGGTATCGGAGTGAATCTCGAGCCGACACGTTCAATGGGAGCATCGAGGTAGTCAAAGGCCTTCTCCTGAACGATTGCGGCAATCTCGGCACCGAATCCCATGCGAGTAACGGCCTCATGTGTCACGACGCATCGGTTGGTCTTCATCACCGAGTTGACGATCGAGTCTTCGTCGAGCGGAAGCAGCGTCCGCGGATCCACTATCTCAACCGAGATTCCTTCCTCAGCGGCCTGTTCAGCGACACGCAGAGCGACATGGACAAGTCGCCCGATCGCAACGATCGTGACATCAGACCCCTCGCGATGCACGCGGGCCTTGCCGAACTCGATCGGCTCGAGTGTGTCCGAGACCTCCGCCTTGATCGGATACAACGTGCGGTGCTCGAAAAACACCACGGTGTTATCGTCGTAGATCGAACTCCAGAGGAGCCCGCGAGCGTCCTCGGGCGTTGACGGAAAGGCCACCTTCAGGCCTGGAACGTGACAGAGCCAGCCCTCGAGTTGCTCAGCATGCTGTGCGCCCGGGCTCCAACCGGCGCCGCCCTGGGTGCGAACGGTCAGCGGAACCTTTATCTGTCCCCCTGACATGTATCGATGCTTCGCAGCCTGCAGGACGATCTGCTCCATGGACAGGGTGATGAAGTCCTGGTACATGATCTCGACCACGGGTCGCATGCCCTGAATCGCCGCACCGACTCCAGCCCCGGCGATCGCAGCCTCCGAGATCGGGGTATTGCGCACTCGTTCCTTGCCAAACTCGTCGACCAGCCCATGGGTGACGCCCATCGACCCACCCATCTCGGCGATGTCTTCGCCCATCAGGAAGACGTCGGGGTCGCTACGCATCGCCTCAGCCAGGCAATCGCGAACTGCTTCTCGGTAGGTGATCTCAGGCATGTTTCGCGCGCCTAGGCGTACACATTGAGAAGAGCATCCTCGGGCAGCCGATCCGTGCCGTTCTTGGCGAACTCGACGGACGCTTCGACCGTAGCGGCGACCTTCGTCTCGAGCGCGCTCCAGCTGTCTTCGTCGACGCCTAACAGCTCGCGAAGTCTTGGAATTGGATCCTGAGTGGCGCGAAGATCGCGTTGCTCCCCCTTGGGCCGGTAGACCTGTGGGTCACCGACGTAATGCCCCGTCAGGCGATACGTGTTGGCCAGCAAAAACACTGGCCCGTTCCCGGCGCGCGCGTGGGCCACCGCTTCGGTTGCGGCGGCGTGGACCGCCTCCACATCCTGACCGTCAACCACAATCGAGCGCATCCCGAATGCCTCTGCGCGACGCGTCAAGTCGGCGATCGGCATGTGATCTCGCGACGGCGTCGATTCGGCGTAATGGTTGTTCTCACAGACGAACACGGCCGGAACAGTCCAGAGCTGCCCGAGGTTCAAGGACTCATGAAACGAACCGGTGTTGGTTGCTCCGTCTCCGAAGAATGCAACCGCAACTCGAGGCTGCCGTCGCATCTTGAACGCGAGAGCGGCACCGACAATGCCGGGCAAACCGCCTCCGACGACCGCGTTGGCGCCCAGGTTCCCGTTTGCAAGGTCATACAGATGCATCGAGCCCCCATAGCCCCCACTGCAGCCCTCGACCTTGCCATACAACTCCGCCATCAACGCGTTGGCCGTCATCCCTTTCGCGAGACAGTGGTGATGTGCGCGGTGCGTCGATGCGATCACGTCGTCCGTCTCGAGCGTTCTGCAGACGCCGACCGCCACGGCCTCCTGGCCGAGAGCGACGTGCAGAAATCCTGAAAGATCCCCGGCCCGAAAGCGCTCTTCGACCTTTTCCTCGAACCGGCGAATCAGCAACATCTCCTCAAGAAAGGAGAGGAGAGTTTCCCCGGAAAGACGAGTCGCTTCCTCTAGCTTCATCACGCAGCCCGACACCGTACCAGAACGTTTTCGCCTAGCCTCGCGAAGAGAAATTGAGCCAGAGACCGCCTCTAGGACAGCCTGCCGCGTCACAGGGACGACTAGAATCGCCGCCGTGAACTTCACCGAGCGATTCGAACTGGTCAAGGGACGCCTGCCACGCGGCTGGACGCAGCTTCCTTTGAAGCTCGTTCTGGCCGATTCCGACAGCGCCGATCGAGCTGCCACCGTGCTTGGCCCGCTTTCTCCTGGGCGCTCGGCCGACGCATTCATCGTCCGGATGTACGCGCTGGGTCAGGGAACACCGGGTGTCGGAGCGGTGCAACGTGCCTTTGCACAACTCGACGCCGAAGGAATCAGCGGAAGGCTTCTCACCGAGGAAGTCGCCGACCCGATGGTTCGTCCCCTCGATACCCACGAGACGCGCAGCGCCATCGTGGAGCAATGGGACAAACTTGCGATCGAACTTCCAGCGATGTGGTCAGACGTGCTTCTCGAGCTCGAGCTCGACTCTTCAGGCGACATCAATCGTGCTGCGCTGCTGCTCGGCCCGGTCAACCCCCTCCTGCAGCCGAAATCCAAAGCCTTCCAGTTCCGCACAGCGCGCTCATTCGGCTATGGCGCGTCTACTGGCATGACGCGGCGATCCTTTCAGCGTCTAGACGAGCAAGGGATCGGCGGGTCGATCAGCGTGATTCGCGTGATGTCCGGCTCACAGCCAGTGGAGTCACAGGGCCCGGTTTGGCGCATCAGCGGCCGCTCCGTCTGACGAAGCCGTCTACGCAGCGATAGCGGCGGCGACGCTACGCACGAAGCTCTCCGCCGAGTTGTTCCTCGAGATGTTCGACGATGCGCTGGCGCAGGGCGTGCGCGTCTTCGTCTGAAAGCGTGCCGCTGTTCGACTGGAACGAGAGATTGAGCGCGATCGACTTCTTGCCCTCGGGGAGCTGATCGCCTTCGTACACATCGAAGACGCGAATACTCGCGAGCATCGGCCCAGCTGCCTGCTTCGCTGCGTCGACCAGGCTCCCGGCAAGAACGTCCCTGTCGACCACGAACGCGAGGTCCTGATGAATGGGTGGATAGGTGACGACATCCTCGTAGAGCGTGCGTTCGGGAACGTCGGCGAAGAGAGTTGCGAGATCAAGCTCGAACAAGCCCCACGTCCCGTCGAGCAGGCTCGGGTGCGTCTCCCCCAACCAACCAGCAGCAACGGTCGCGGCCTTCCCGGGGTGAAGAAACGGCTGGCCTGCTCGCTCGAAGGCTGGCTCGCTGCCAGCCAACAGGTGGAGAAGCTCGACCGCGTGTTTGGCGACGAAGTAGCCACTTTCGACAATGCCGCCGACGTGCCAGCGCTCGTCGGGCAGCTCGCTCTCGCCCGGAAGGTACACGCGCGCGATCTCGAACAGGGCGACGTCGCGGTTGCCGACATCTCGGTTGTGGGCCGCCGCATCGACGAGACCGCTCACGAGCGTGGTCCGAAGAACGGCATGTTCGGCGGAGAGCGGAACCGGCAGCCGCAGCGCGGCTGGATCGACGTCGTCACTCGTGAGACTCCAGGTGTAGGCCTCCGAATACCCAGCCCCCACGAGCGTGTCCTCGACACGACGTCGAAGCCGTTGCTCCTGGTTGAGCCGTCCGAACAGCTCGCGGCGAGCTGGCAGGGTGAAGGGCACTTTCTCAAGGCCGTACACGCGCGCGACCTCTTCGACGAGGTCGATCTCTCGCGTCACGTCGCGCGCACGCCATGTGGGTACGCCAACCGTCCATGCCGCGTTCGCTCCGTCAGTTTCAGGCGCGACTTCGAATCCGAGTCGCTCGAGCAGCCCCTGCTGTTCGCTCTCCTCGATCTCGAGGCCGATCAGGGCACTTGCACGAGCGGGCCGAAAGGTGAGGCTTGCAGCCGGGCCAAGGTCTGAGACCACATCGGCGCCCGAGGCGTACGTTGCGCCGCAGAGCGTAACGAGGAGTTCCGAAGCGTAGGTGGCAGCATTTGCTGCCTGGTGCGGATCTACGCCTTTCTCCCAACGATTCGAGCCCTCCGTGCGCAGGCCGAGCCGCTCCGAGGTCTTCAAGATACCGACTGGCTCGAAGTTGGCGGCCTCCAGGAGAACTCTGGTGGTCGTGTCAACAACCTCGGTCTCTTCCCCACCCATGATCGCTGCCAGTGCGATCGCGCGATCACTATCGACAATGACGAGATCTGTCGCATCGAGGGCGCGGTCGACACCATCGAGTGTCCGCAGCTTCTCGCCTGCGGCGGCGCGTCGAACG
>JAUXJK010000074.1 GCA_030624785.1 Actinomycetes bacterium | reverse complement strand
TAATCGCTGTCGGGCTAACGCCGTCTCGCTCCTAGTTGAAGCGCTTCTTCATCTTGAAGCAGTTCCACTTCGGGGGCCTATAGACACACCTCAGGCCGCCTCGGCTTAAATGCCCCGGCCTCGGCTCAGGTCTTCCGTGTGCGCGAGGAGAAGGAGGGTGTGGTTATAGACACCCCTCGGAAGCCCGCCGTTTAAATACCCCGGCTTCACTTCAGCTCTTACGCGCGGGCGAGGAGAAGGAGGGCGTGGTTCTCGCGTCCCGAAGCCGCCGCGGTGTCGTCCGTGGCCGACCGCGCCCTGTTCGAGCTGGTACTCGAGGTTGAGGAACGGATAACGCGTCTCGGCGACCTCAACGGGCGTGTTGGCGCAGTTTCCGTTCTTGACGAACTGGCAGTCGTTGCCGTCGGCGTTGTCGCGACCTCCCCAGCCGACGCCTTCGAGATGCAGATGCGCGTAGGTGTCGCCGGAAACTGGGTCCGTGCCGCCGAACCCGACGCAGCCGCAGGTGCCGCCATCGGCTGCAGAGCTCGCATTCGAGAAGCGGGAAAAGGCCCGCAGCAGTATGTCGACGGTCGTCGGATGCGAGTCGGAGTTCCCGCCCACGCTTGCGGCGGGATAGCTGACGTTGACGTAGCTGCCGGGCGGCGCGATCACCGAGATCGGGCGGTAGCAGCCGTCGTTGTATGGAATGTCCGTAGAAACCATGTGAAGGACGGCGTTGTAGGCGGACGACGCGGTGGTGCCGAAGGTCTGATTGCCGGGGCCGAAGCATTGCTCGTCGGTGCCGGTGAAGTCGACGATGAGCTCATCGCCACGGATCACGAGCGTGGTGTTGATCTTCCACTCGCGATCGGGAACCACACCATCGTCCTCAAGAACGCCATCGGCCTGGTACTCACCGTCAGGCCACTTTGCGATCTCTGCACGCATCAGCTTCTCGGATACGAGTTTGATGTCGTCACAGCACTGCACGAACGTCTCTGCGCCATAGCGTTCGACGAGCTCTGCGATGCGTCGCTCTGCCAGGTAGAGCGAGCCGATCATCGCTTTCATGTCGCCGTAGCTGTGCTTCGGCGTGCGGACGTTCGATATGAGGATCTTGAAGATCGCGGATACCTCTTCGTCGCGCTCGTAGATCTTCACAGGTGGGAAGCGGATGCCCTCCTGCCACGTGTTCTGGTGATCACCGAATGCAGCAGGCACCATGCCGCCGATGTCCGTCATGTGCGCGATGTTGGCCGTGTACGCGAGGATCTCGCCCTCGTGGAAGCAGGGCTTGATGACAACGAACTCCGGTAGGTGGCAGTTGGATCGGTACGGGTCGTTCGTGAAGATGACGTCGCCGGGCTCCAGGTTTTCAACGCCAATTTCGGCGATGGCGGTCGGGATGACATGCACCGTCGATCCAATTTGCGCCGGCACGAATGGCGCTTGCCCGACCATCTCCTCCGCTCCGTCGAACACGACGCATGAGAAGTCGAGCGCCTCGTTGAACATCGGTGAGTAACTCGTCCGCATCATCGCGATCCCCATCTCTTTGCAGGTCGTGATGAGGTGGTTTCGGATGATCTCCAGGAGGAACGGGTCGGTCTTGATCTCCGGCCTTGCGTCCATGGCTTCTTTCGTTGTTTCCACTGGTCAGACCTTTACGAACAGGTTTCCATAGTCATCGACTCGCATGCTGCTCCCTGGCGGGAGCAGCGTGGTCGCGTCGACCTGACCAACGATCGCCGGTCCTTCGATCTCGATGCCTGCACAGAAGGAGTCGCGGTCGTAGACGGCAGTCTCGACTGCGCCGGTGGCGGCGTCGAAGACGGCACCGCGTTTCTCGAGCGGCTCGGGCGCTGAACCCGTCGGGATGCGAGGGAGCTCCACCGAGTGCCTGGTACCGACCGCAGCGATGCTGAACGTCAACACTTCAAGCTCCTCTCCGGGAATCGAGTAGCCGTAGAAACGCTCGTGTTCTTCCTCGAAGAGTACGGCGGCTGACTCGAACACGGCGTCTGTTATTTGACCGGCTGGGATCGAGACGTTGAGCTCCCAGTTCTGACCGACATAGCGCACGTCGACGGACCGCAGGAGGTGGGGCGCTTCGTCGAAGCCCTCCTCACGAAAGTCTTCGAGCGCTTGTCGCTCAAGTGTCGCGAAGATCTCGTTCGCCTTGTCCACGTCGAGATAGCGCATCCGCATCCAGTGGGTTTGTGAGTAGTCGAAGCGGGTGTCCGAGAGCAGAGCCCCGAACGCGGAGAAGGCACCTGGGTACGTCGGCACGAGCACCTGGCCGATCTGTAGAGCCCGCGCAAGCTCGCAGGCATGCAGGGGACCGGCCCCGCCATAGGCGACGAGTGTCGAGCCACGCGGATCGTGGCCTCGATCGGTCGACACCAGTCGGAGCGCCTGCGCCATGTTGTTGTTGGTGACATCGATGATTCCCTGCGCCGTGCGCTCGCGAGAGAGGCCGAGCTGCTCCGCGAGGGGGTCAACGGCGGCCGCTGCCGCGTCGAAGTCGAGCTCGAGGTCGCCGGCCAGAGAGAACTCGGGCGCGAGACGGCCGAGCACGGCATTTGCGTCGGTTACTGTCGGCTCGGTGCCGCCGCGTGAATAACACGCAGGACCCGGATCAGCGCCAGCGCTGCGTGGGCCGACCTTGAGTATGCCGGCGGCGTCGACAGCAGCAAGGCTGCCGCCCCCGGCGCCTATCGCGCGTGCGTCGACCATGGTGAGGGCGATCGGTACGCCGTACTCGAGTTCCTCAAGGTTGGTGAACACCGGGGCCGATCCAGGCAGCAGGCAGGCCTCGAAGCTCGTTCCTCCCATATCGGCAGCGATCAGATCTCCGATTCCAAGGAGCTTGCCCAGGTGGCTCGCCGCCATCACACCTCCAGATGGACCCGAGCGCACGAGCGAGACCGGGCGCGTCCGCGCCTTCGCTGCTGTCATGACGCCTCCGTTTGAGCCCAGCACGAAGAGCTGGCTGATGCCGCCCTCTTCGCACTCTCGCTCTAGCGTCGCGAGGTAGTCGTCCATCAGTGGCTTGAGATAGGCATCGATAACCGTCGTCGATGTGCGCTCGTACTCGCGCCAGCGCGGCAAGACCTCATGGGACAGCGATACCCGTGCTTGAGGCCATAGCTCCTCGATGATCTCGCGCGTCCGGAGTTCGTGTGCCGGATTGATGAACGAGAAGAGGTACGCAACCGCAACAGACGACGACTGGTTCGCGTCGCGCAGCGAGATGATCTCTGTTCGAAGCTGTTCCTCGTCGAGGGGCGTGAGAATGGTCCCATCGCGCAGCGTGCGCTCGACGATGCCAACGCACCGCGATCGCGGCACTACATGGGTGGGTTTGATCCAATGTAGGTCGAAATGGTCAGGACGTGTGACCCGCTGAATGCGGAGGATGTCACGGAATCCGTCTGTCGTGAGCAACGCGACGTCGGCGCCCTTGCGTTCGATCAAGGCGTTCGTCGCAACTGTCGTGCCATGCACGAAGTACGCGACGTCGCCTGTCTCGATCTCTCCCTTTGCGAACGAGCCGAAGATGGCCTCCGAGGGGTTCGCGGGCGTCGAGAGGATCTTCGCCATGCGGAGGTCGCCGGTCGCCTCGTCGTACGCCACGAGGTCAGTGAAGGTGCCGCCCGTGTCAACACCGGCCCTGAACGTCAACGTATGCTCCGATGCAGGTCCATTTGAGAGTCCGACTGTAGTAGATGGATCCGGAGCGATGCGAGCTAGAAGCGCGTGATGCATTCTTGTTGCCCGTCGCGTGCGCGCCTACCCATTGAGTCCTTCGAGCCATTGAGCCCCTCGAGCACTAGCCGTTGCTGCGACGCCGATCGCACTAAGCTGTCTCGCACAGATATGCGGAGCGCGTGCAGAGCACATCCGTAGAGCTCCTGACCGTCGGTCGGGTTGGCGTTGACCTGTATCCCGAGGGGTCAGGGCCGCTGTCGACCGTCGACACGTTCGCTAAATCAGTGGGTGGGACGGCGACAAACGTCGCGGTGGCAGCGGCTCGTCTGGGCCGACACGCGGCGGTGTTCACAAAGGTTGGCGAAGATGCGTTTGGTACCTACGTGAAGACCGCTCTCGCCGAGCGTTTCGGCGTAGACACGACCTTCGTCGGTAGCTACGAGGGGCTTCCGACTCCCGTCGTGTTCGCGGAGCTCGACCCGCCCGATGATCCGCAGATCATCTTCTATCGGTACCCAAAGGCACCGGACATGGAGATCGTGTTGGCCGATATCGATCTTGATCTGGTTCGAGAGGTTCCGATCCTTTGGCTTGCCGCTGATCGCTTCAGCGATCAGCCGAGCCGCGATACCGCGCTGGCCGTTCTCGACGCCCGAAACCGGCAGAGGCACACGGTGTTGGACCTCGACTACCGCCCGAGTTTCTGGAGTTCCGCCGAGGAAGCCCGCCGCTGGATCGGGGGCGCAATAGCGCACGCGACGATTGCGATCGGGAACCTGACGGAATGTGAAATAGCTGTAGGCGAGTCCGAGCCGGACAAGGCAGCAGACCGACTGCTCAGCTTCGGCCTCGAGGCAGCGCTCGTCAAGATGGGTCGCGATGGCGTTCTTGTCGCAACGTCGTCTGGGACACGCGAACGCATTGCGCCACTCGAGATCGAAGTGGTGTGCGGTCTTGGGGCCGGAGACGCTTTCGGCGGGGCGTTCTGCCACGGACTTCTGGAGGGCTGGGACATCGTAGACGCGGCTCGGTTCGGCAACGCGGCGGGCGCTATTGTCGCATCGCGGCTGCTCTGTGCCGATGCGATGCCCACTCTCGAGGAGGTCGGCGCGCTGGCCGGGGAGACTGCCCGCAGCAGCAGGACGCAGTGAGCTCAGACGGCGACGCGAGCATCAGAACGCAGAGGGCCGTCTGCTTCTCGTGCGCACAGCAGTGCGGCGTTCTTGTTGGGGTCGAGGATGGGCGTGTTACGTCGATCGCAGGTGACAGGGATCATCCGGTAAGCGCCGGCTTTGTCTGCTCGAAAGGGATGGCGGCGCACGAGCTTCACAACTCGTCCTCCCGCGTGCACGTTCCGCTGAAGAGGGTGGGGCCGCGCGGTAGCGGGGAGTGGCAAGAGACGACATGGGACGAAGCGCTCAAGGAGATCGCGACAACGATCTCCGATCTGGCTGGCTCGTTCGGTCCCGAGACGCTCGCGTACAGCTACGGCACGCTCCACGGCTCCGATTCAGGCATCGGTGAGCGGTTCATGCACCTCTTCGACAGTCCGAACGCTGTGGGTCAGGACAAGGTGTGTTACGGCCCCAACGCGCTTGGCGAGTCCCTGACATACGGGTTCGGGCCCACGTTCTACACGACCCCGACGCCCGGGAAGACTCGCTGCATGGTGATCTGGGGCCTCAGGCCAAGCGCCTCGATGCCACTCCTGTGGAGGGAGATCGTGCGCGCGCGCCGTGAGGGCGCGAAATTGATCGTGATCGACCCGGAGCGTACGCACGAGGCGGAGTCGGCCGACCTCTGGCTTCAGAGCCGACCTGGCACAGACGTGGCGCTCGCCCTCAGCCTGATTCACGGTGTCATCGAGGGCGGCTACCACGACGCCGAGTTCGTCGAGGAGCACGCTGTCGGGTTTGACGAGCTTCGCGAGCGAGCGCGGGCGTACCCGCCCGAGAGAGGCGCTGAGATCAGCGGGGTCTCGGAGCCGGACTTGCTTGCGGCCGCACAGATGATCGCAACCCACGGCCCCACGCTGATCCACGGCGGTAATGGGCTCTGCCAGAGCGGCGTAGCCGCCGTCCAGGCCGGCCGCGCGCTTGCGTGCCTGATCGCCATCACCGGGAACATCGGTGTCGAGGGAGCGCACGCGCTACTGGGTCCCCCGAGAGACGTGCTCGCGAATGGTGAGGCCCTCGAGGCCGGCGCGCTGTCGAACCTTCAACGAGAAAAGCGGCTCGGTGCTGACAGCTTCCCCGTCATCGGACGTGGCTACAACGCCCTGGAGGAGGCCATGAGTCGCGGCTGGCACGGTAACCGCCACATCCCGAGTTGGCTCGCCACGGCGCACGAGCCAACACTCTGGCAGGCGATCACACAAGAGCGTCCCTACGGCGTCAAAGCGCTCATCATTCAGGGCCACAACGCCGTCGGCGCGTGCGCGAACGCGGCTGCCGCGGTCGAAGCGCTTTCGAGCGAGAATCTCGAACTCCTCGTCGTCCACGATCTTTTCATGAACCCGACTTCGAGGCTTGCCGACTATGTACTGCCGGCAGCCCATTGGCTCGAGAAGCCCTTCTTCTCTGCGGGAGTCGGCTACCTCGGTATCGCGGGTGACTACGTGGAGGCCGCGCCAGCGCCAATCCCGGCCGAGTACGAGCATCGAAGCGACTATGAGCTGTGGAGAGACCTTGGCCGGCGCCTCGGGCAAGAAGACCAGTGGCCAGACACTGCTGAGGAGTTCTGGGACAGTCTCGTGACGCCGGCCGGACTGAATTTCGACACCCTGTGCGACCATGCCGGCCCGTGTACGAACGAGAGCGCACGACTCGCGAGCGACTCCACCGATACGCGTCCTGCTTTCGCAACGCCCAGCGGGAAGATCGAGCTTCACTCTTCGCTCCTCGAATCGTGGGGGATTGATCCTCTCCCCTCGTACGAGGTTCCCGCGATCTTCGACGCTGCTACAGACGCGTACCCGCTAGTGCTGACGACCGGTGGTCGAAAGATCGAGGGATTCCACCAGAACGCTCAGCTCATGGCGCGGTTCCGAGACAAGTACCCCCATCCGCTCGTGAGGATGCACCCGCAGACGGCGCTCGAAGCCGGAGTGAAGGATGGCGAATGGATACGCGTCGAGACGCCGGTGGGGGCGGTGCGCCAACAGGCCCAGCTCACGGACGCGCTTCCCGAGCGCGTCGTTCAGGCCGATCGCTGGTGGTACCCAGAACGGGCTGACGACGCCGCTGATCCTTTCGGCTTCGCCTCGACGAACATCAACTTCTGTACCGAGAACGCGGAGGGCAGCTGCGACCCTGTCATGGGGACGTGGCTGCTGCGTGGCCTTCCTTGCCGTGTCGTCGCTGAGGCATGACCCTTCGGGAGGCGCTCGCAGCTGGCGAGTTTGCGCTCACGGCCGAGCTGACCGCGCCACTGTCCCCCGACGCAGAGGCTGTGCGTAGAACCGCACGCGTCCTTGCTCCGCTCGTGCACGCTGCGAACGTCACAGACAACCAGGCGGCAAGCGTCAAGATCTCGCCGCTCGCGAGCTCGGTCTGGCTTGTCGAGGAAGGTCTCGAGCCCGTCCTGCAGCTGACGACGCGCGACCGAAACGTCCTGGCGTTGCAGGCAGATCTGTTGGGCGCATCGACCCTCGGCGTCCGTGCCGTCATGGCGCTGTCCGGTGACCCCCTGGCGGTCGGAAAGTACGAGTCACTGGCAACGCACGTAAGGGATGTCGACTCCGTTGGGCTAGTGCGGCTCGTCGCCGAGATGAACGCCGGACGACTGGCCGCGGGTGAGACGCTGGAGCAGCCGACGGACTTCTTCATCCTGAGCGCTGCCAACCCGTTTCTCGACTCTGTCGAGAGGCTCGAGGCGAAGCTGGACGCTGGCGTACAGGGCTTCCAGACGAATATTGTTTACGACGTCGAGGGCTTTGCCGAGTGGTTCACGCCCCTCGTGGCGGCAGGGGTGCCGCAACGAGCGCCGGTGCTCGTCGGTGTCACGCCGCCTCGAAGCTTTCGCACGCTGCAACACTTGCACGACAACATCCCAGGCGTTCAAGTTGACACCGCGACCTTCAACCGAATGGAGGGTCTCGAAGGCGATGAGGCGAAGGCTGCGGGGGTGGAGATAGCCGTCGATGTGCTCCGCCAGCTCCGTGAGCTGTCGGGCGTGGCCGGCGTTCATCTGATGGCTCCCGGCTGGGAGGCCGAGGCGATCCCGCGTGTCGTCGGACGCGAGGCTCTGGGAATTCGCCCCTGACGTCTCGCGGCGACGCTGGTCTGACCACGCCTGACCCGAACACAGGCGACCGCGACATGCGCCCGAAATTCAAACAGCGTATGATTGACCTCGAACTTCGTCAGATTCTGTCAGGCCGGGTGTGTGCCGTTTGCTGGCGCGGCCCTCCTGGTCGACTGCTGCCGAGTCCCTCATTCCCGCGTTAGGTCACCCGCCTGCTCGCGTCGGATTGACCAACGCACAAGGAGGTCGTAATGCCCCGCACCATTAGAGACTTCATGCCGTCCGATCTCGAGTTCCAGATGTTCGTACTGGATGAGCTCGCGGACGAGCTGATGGAGAAGGAGGGCGCCGACGTGATCAAGCTCACGCTCGGCGTCACCGAGATGCCAATGACCGACGCCGGCCTCGACTCCAGGATCGAGAAGCTCCGCGACCGCGACTTGGTCCGCCGTGTCTATCCCGAGGGGCTGCCCGAGCTCCGCGAGGCGATCGCGTCG
>JAUXJK010000360.1 GCA_030624785.1 Actinomycetes bacterium | reverse complement strand
GCCAGTTCCGGGATCAGCGATATGGCGTTCGCTTTCGGACGATGGCGGGGATCTTGCGCCTGCGGGGCCCATTTGAGGGGCGGCAAACGGGTCAGTGTCGAGACGGTGTTGCCAGCGTGGCTCCTTCTTGCCGGGCTCGCGTTCGAGCCGCTCGACGAGCGGCTCATCGAGGCTCGACAGCAGACGCAGCGCTTCGTCAACCTCATCGAGCGACGTGAATCGGTGTTGGCGCTCGGTGCGCGTCTTGATCTCGCCGACCGTTTGCGGCCCGCGTAGCGCCAAGACCGACAGAACCGCGATCTGCGCGGGATCCAGTTCGAGCGCTACGTCGAGAGTGTGAGCATGCTTGAAGACACGGCTTCCAGCTCCGCGGATCGTCTTGGCAAGCCGACGCTCGCGTAGCGCAAGAAGGGCGGACTTGACCGTGTCCTCGTCGTAGTCGACCACGGGATCGCGGCTCGAGCGCTGATTGCATGCAATGCGTAGAGCGTTCGATGTAAGGGGGTAGGTGTCCGGTGTCGTCGCCGCCTTCTCGGTGAGTGCTCCGAGAACGCGAAGCTGTTCGTGGGACAGTCCGAACGGGCGAGCAGTCATGACGGGGGCCAAGCTTAGGCAACCGGCCGGAGGGGTGGACCCCTACGTGCGAGCGCACATGCGCGTACGATCATGAGATGCCCGCATACCTGATTGGCGATACGGAAGTCCTCGATGAGGAGATCTACGACGAATATCAGCGTCGCGCGATTCGTTCCATCAAGGCTGCCAAAGCCCGCGCCCTCGCAGCGACCGAGCAGGTGATCGCGCTCGAGGGTGACTGGTGTCCCCGACGTCTCATTCTGATCGAGTATCCCGACCTTTCGACGCTTCGCGCGTGGTACTACAGCGACGAGTACCAGGGGCTCAAGGAACTGCGGCTTCGTGGTGCGAGATCCGACATTCGCCTCGTCGACGGCGTCGAGGCATTGCCGTCGTTCGATCGGCAGGGCAACGAGGGCTATGTGCTCGCTGACGTTGGAGAAGCATCCGGTGCGGAGATTGAGGACTATCGAAGCCGGGTACCCGGCTCGATCGATCGCTTTGGTGGTCGGTTCCTTGTTCGCGGCGGCCAGAGCGAGCGGGTCGAGGGGAGCCGCGAGCCGCAACGCACGGTCGTGATCGAGTTTCCTAGCCTCGACGTTGCGCGTAGGTGGTATGACAGCGATGAGTACAGCGAGCTCGCGGCGTTGCGCCAGCGGAATTCCTCCGGGTCTCTGTTTGCCGTGAACGGCCTCTAGGTCGAGCTGGCTGCCCGGGGCGCGAGCCGCACGGCGCGAGCCGCATTGATGCGTTGCACGGCGGTGCCGTCCGCCCTCAGGCTTCCCCGGCCGCGGCACGAGCTGGCTAGCCGGTAGGCACGCGACGACGGTCAGTCCGGTGCGGGACACTGTGTTCGCATGCGTCTCCTCGCGTCACGAATCATCAAGCGCTCCTCCGCTCGCGGAATGCCACCGAGCCCGGTCGTGTTGCTCGCGGTGTTTGCGGCTGGTGTCGACAACTTCGTGGCGGCGCCCATGCTGCTCGCGATCGGCGACGGATTCGGGCAGGGCCTGGCCGTGGCGGCGGGTGTCGTTGCCGCATATGCCTTTATCTACGGGTTCTTCCAACTCGTCTGGGTCTATGCCAGCGATCGGTGGGGTCGACTCGCGATCATCCGTGTTGGCCTCGCGCTTGCCTCGGTAGCCACGGTCGCATCTGCGTTTGCCCCAGACATCGCATCGCTGATCGTGCTCCGAGGTATTGCTGGGGCCGGGTTCGCGGCGGTCGTTCCGTCGACGATCACGTACATCGGCGACAAGGTGCCTGTCGAAAAACGGGCTGGCACACTCTCGGACCTAGTGGCAGCGTACGCAGGGGGTTCAGCGGCGGGAATCGTGTGCGGGGGCGTGGCTTCCGACGTGACCTCGTGGCGTGTTGGTTTTGCTGCGTCGGCGGCCATAACCATTCTCGCGCTGCTGATGCAACTGCGCTACGCCCGTGATCCCGTGGAGGCGCCCCGCGCCCTTCGAGCGTTCACGCGGAGCATCCGGATCACGGTCTCCGCGACCTGGCCACGAGTGGTCGCGTTGCTCGCGCTATTCGAAGGAGCCGTGCTGATCGGCTTTCTCACGTTCTTCCCGGCAGCTATCGAAGAGGGGGGAGCCAGCGGACGGGTGGCAGGACTCGTCGTCGCGCTTTATGGAGTCGCGATCGTCCTTGCCAGTAGGCCGGCGCGGCGACTCGCGGCCTATCTGCCGCGACCAGTCAGCCTCGCGGGTGGCATCCTGTGCGCGGGCGCTGGCCTCGCGGTTGCGGCTTCTTCGACGTCGATCCCAACGATGGCGATCGCGACCGTGCTCGTATCGATGGGATTCGCGCTCGTGCACCCGCTGATCCAGCAGTGGGCGACGATCGTCATCCCCAGTCACCGAGCCACGGCCGTCGGGTTGTTCGCAACGGCACTCTTCGTCGGAACCGCTGTAACGACGCAGGCGGTGGCGCCACTCCTCGACACCATCGGATTCGGCTGGGTGTTCGGTGCCGGAGCAGTTCTTGCTGGTGTCCTGGCTGTGATGCTCGCGGTCGCCTGGTCGCATTTCGAGCGTGCAACCGCCCAAGACAAGCTCCCTTGAATCGATCCGCTCGATCAATCTGCCGCCAGATGAGCGCGAG
>JAUXJK010000152.1 GCA_030624785.1 Actinomycetes bacterium | reverse complement strand
TGACGGTGATCGCACCGCATTCATCGCCGACGTCCACGACGCGCTCTACGCGTCAAAGATGATCTCCTACGCACAGGGTTTCATGCTGTTTCGTGAGGCCGCGACGGAGTTCGACTGGAACCTCAACTACGGCGGGATCGCTCTCATGTGGCGGGGCGGGTGCATCATCCGCTCGGCCTTCCTCGGCCGCATCAAGGAAGCCTTCGACGGCACGCCCGGGCTTGACAACCTGTTGCTCGACTCCTACTTCGCAGGCGAAGTCCACGGAGCGCAGGAAGGCTGGCGCCGCGTCATTGCCACTGCCGTCGGACTCGGTGTACCCGTGCCCGCCTACTCAACCGCACTCGCGTTCTTCGATGCGTATCGAAGTGGTCGCCTACCGGCAAACCTAATTCAGGCGCAGCGCGACTACTTCGGAGCTCACACCTACGAGCGCACCGACAAGCCACGGGGCGAGTTCTTCCACACGAACTGGACGGGCCACGGTGGCGACACCGCGTCGGGCACCTACACGGCATAGTCGGAGCTCATTCTGGACGGCACAGTCTGCAGGGCGCACTACGTGCCTGCCAGGTCTGTGAGCCGAGTTCGCACCTGCCATAGATCCGGGTAGTAGCGATTGCCGATCAGCTTGCGCAGCTGGTCGACCGGCGTTCCCTGCGTGCCGACGACGTTGCCAATGATGCGCTCGACTACCGTCAGGTGCCGGTAGCGCCAGACGCGAAGCGCTTCATCCCAATCGACCATCGATTCGGCCAGGTCGTAGAGCTGTGGATGTTCGGGCGCGTTCCGATAGACCTCCTCGAGCGACGCGTCCACTGACCGAACCGCCTTGCTAAACGCCTGGCCGAGCAGCGGCGTAACGCGTTTGATCTCGACGAAGCCAGGCGAGTCGAACCCGCTCCCATGCCCCAGCACTTTGCGGATCTCCTGATACTCCCACGGCGAGAGCCGCGCAAGCATCGAAAGCTGCGCCGTGATCAACTCGATCCCGAGAACGCCCCGCGCCACCAACCGAGTCGCGGCTTCGAGCGAGACGTCGTCCACGAGTCGAGCCGCGGTTTCAATCTCGGCACACGCGTGTTTGAGCCAGAGCTCAGACGACTGGTGAACAGTCTGGAAGAGAAGCTCGTCACGATGCGCCATCTCGCTCTCCGACTTCTGAAGTGCGAGCAGTTCATCGGTGCGCAGGTAGCGCTCGTAGTCGCTCTGCCCCGGTCCATCAAGAATGGGCGCGAAGTCCTCGTCAGCCATGCCGGTCACGAACCTCTCCGTTGCAAGCTTTCCCGGGTGCGTGGCGACAGTCTAGGGGCGACTCTCCGATGCGTCGAAGATGCGCAATGGCACGTCGGCGAGAGGCTCGCCACCCTCCCTGGTCACGAGCCACGTGTCTTGCATATACAGGCACTCCGATCCGTCCGGCGAGATCGCGTGCGGATGGATCGAGAAGACCATGCCTTCCTCCAGAACGGTTTCGAGCCCTTCGCCGATCTTGGGGTACTCGATCATCGTCATGCCAATCGAGTGGCCGGTTACGTGTCCGAGCTTGGCGCCACGCTCGGCAAAGCCCTTCGCGATAGCGCGGTGCACATCGTGCGCGGTCGCTCCATGCCTCAGGTCTTTCTTGGCGATCTCGTAGTACTCGCCATAGGCCTCCTCCATGCTCAGCGCGTGAGTACTCGGCTTGCCTCCCGCCACGACAGCGCGCGAGACCTCCGCCCAGTGGCCGCCGGGGCCCGCAACTACGAGTGAAGGTAGACACAGATCGCCTGGCGCGATCCGCCGCTTGCTGCTCGCGATGCGGAACTCGGGCGTAGCCGATCCGTTCTCACCGACGAGCACCATGTCCATCGTCAGGCGTCCGCAGCCTTCCTCGACGAAGAGCTTCTCGCAGGGCGCGAGGATCTCAGCCTCGGTCTTTCCTACGTCATAGGCTTCGAGAAACGTCCAGAATCCTTCGGCGTTGATGCGAACGCTGTCGCGCACCGACTCGATCTCGGCTGGGCTCTTCACAGCTCGGGCAAGGTCGAATTCGACATCCCAGCTTGTCAACTCCGCGGAGCAGCCAGCAAGCTGCTGGTAGTCGCGGACTGCCATCACGTAGTCGAGCCCGTACACGCCCACGCGCTCCCAACCGGACGACTCGATTCGGTCGCGTAGCCAGTCTCCCGGCCGATCCGCAAACACCTGTTCCTCGATCAACGCGGTTTCGTGCTCGCCGACGTAGCGGGCCTCACTTGGAAAGACAATCGCGGGCTCGCCATCTCGCGGTATGACGACGTACGCGTATCGATGTACGACGACGAACCCCGAGAGATAGGTGACCGCGCCCTCGAACCCGGTGTACTCGTTGCCCGCAACGATCGCCGCGTCGAGTCCGCTCTCAACCAGAGCTGCTCGAATCCGCGAGTAGCGGCGTTCCATTTCCGCCGAATCCGCCATCCCTCTCCTCCGTCAGTCTCGTTCGTGTTGGACGCGCCCGGGCCATCCTGGCGCCAGGAACGCTCGATCCCGCGAATCAATGACCAGACCGCGGCGTTTAATGGTGTCGCCACACCAAGCCGTTCACCAAAACTCGTGATGCCACCGTTCAGGAAGTCAACCTCGGTCTCCCGCTTCGCCTCGACGTCCTGCAACATGCTCGCCTTGTGCTCGTACGCGACCTCGGGCTTGGCTGCATGATCAATCAGGTCTTCCGGGTCGGCGTCGAGTTGGATCTCCTGCGCCGCAGCTACGGCCTTTCCCTCATCAACGAGTCCGCTGACGAACCGTCTCAAGGCTGGGTCCTCGCAGACTCGCCCATGTGTTAGGCCCGTTAGTGCGCCCACGGGATTGGTGGCCGCATTGAAGATCACCTTGCGCCACTGCGGACCGCGCGCATCCGCGACGGCGCGGGTTGGCATGCCCGCGCGCGTAAACGCGTCGGCGAGCCGTTCAATGTCCGCGTATTGCGCCGGCTTGGGCTCGAACGGCCCGAGTGTCGTGTCACCCTTTACGTCCCATTGAACATGGCCGGGTTCGATGATCTTCCCCGCCGGAAACGTCGTGCCGCGAATAACTCGTGTCACGTACTCGGCGATGATCTCCTCATTCCCGATGCCGTTCTGAACCGTGGCGACCGCCCCATCCGCGAACGCATGGGCAGTCGCCTGCATCGCAGACGCCGTATGTAACGCCTTGGTCGCGACAAGGCCGAAGTCGCATTGCGGCAGGCTCCCGGCGTCGGTCGTCGCCGTCAGCAAGCCGACCGCTTTTCCGGCCCCTGAGAGACGCAGCCCGTTCGCGTTCATTGCATCCACGTGCTCTTGATTGACGTCGTAGGCGATCACCTCGACGTCATCAAGACCCGCGAGATTCGCTGCGAAGAGGGAGCCCACCGCCCCGCAGCCGACGATGCAGATCCTGATGGAGTCAGACACGCCAGTTCTCCGGCCCGCTCCAGGACGCCTCACGCGCTCTCACCACTCGATACATCGCAGCGTGGAGCGGCGCCTCTACCCCGTAGCGAGCCGCCTCCCGCACGATCGACCCAGAGATGAAGTCGACCTCAGTGCGTTGCTGCGCCCGAACGTCCGTGAGCATCGAGGGAACGTGAGCGTAGTCACCCTCGCCGGTCTCGCCGCGCGACACGGCAAGGGTGTTCATCTCCCATGGATCATCGTGGAGCTCGACGCCAGCAGACTCGGCGACACGCCGGCCTTCCTCGACGAGGTCGTGAACGAGGTGTCCCAGGTCCGAGACCTCATCTCGCCGGGCGAACAGCCCCACGTGAGGAAGGTCAGTGAGCGCCGAGACGGTGTTGACCGTCGCGTTGAAGATCAGCTTTGACCACTGCACCGGCAGGAGGTCGTCAAACGCCTCTGCCCGAAGACCAGACTCGACAAACAGCTCGGCAACAGCATCGACCATGGCCCGCTCCGCTGGCGCTGCAGCGTACGGTCCGATCCACGTCGGCGTATCGAGCTCGTACTCGACGTGTGCGTCACCGTGACGAGTGCCGCTCATGAATGTCACGCCAGAGATCACAGGCCAATCGCCCTCACTCGTCACGAGATCCTCGGCGCCGAGACCATTCTGCACGGTCATCACGGTCGCGCCCTTCGCCTGCGAAGCGAGCAGCCGGCTTGCCGCCGCGACCTGCGTCGCCTTCGTCGCGATAATGACGAGATCGGGTGCAGGCAGTTGCGCCGGCTCGACGGCTGCGAGAACCTGCGCATGCAGCTGCGACTTTCCCGAGATGCGTAAGCCGTTGGCGTTCAGTGCGTCGGCGTGCTCCTGGCGTCGGACAACAACGCCAACTTCCGCCAGCTGGGCAAGGTGTCCCGCGATCAGGCTGCCGATCGCGCCGGCACCAACCACCCAGACGCGTCTAGGCACCGCGGAAGTGTGGAATCACTGTGTCAGCGAAGAGTTCCTGGGCCTTGGTTGCCTGCCAGTTCGCGAAACCACCAGGGTTCACAGTGATTGCCACCTCAGTCAGTCCCTCACAGGCGCTGCGTACATCCTCGATGCGCTGAATGATCTCCTCTGGTGTGCCGACCCAGACAACATCACCGTCGATCATCTCTTCGTAGGGCATCTTCGCGAGCTGCTCCATGATGCCGGAATGGTAGAAGCCGTAACCGGCCGCTTCCATGTCCTCCTTGGGCGCCATCTTCTGGCCCGACACGAGCGGTGATGCGTTGCCTTCGAGAAACTGTCGCATCCCTTGCTCGGCCTCGCGGCGAGCAGTGTCGCGATCCTCGTCGATGTAGCAGGCGTGAATCCAGACGATGTAGGGATCCGTTCCGTGCTCGGCGCACTTTTCTCGATACAAGTCGAGCTGCTGTTCGAGCGCGGCATACGGTAGAAGCGGCGGAACTGTGACACCCCAACCATTCTCAGCGGCGAGCTCGTAGGTGCGATCGCTGGTGCCACCAACGAAGATCGGAATCGTTCCCTGAGGGCGTGGCACCACATGTACGTCGTCGATCTCAAAATGCTCGCCGTCGTAGGAGAAGCGCTCGTCGCGTAGCGCGGCAACGATGATCTCGAGCGACTCCTCATAGAGGCCCCTCGTGTCACCTACGGGCACACCAGCCTTCGTGGGAAGCCACCCGTGGCCTCGTACCAGGCCTGCTTCGTAGCGGCCGTCGAGCATGATCGAGGCACCAGCCATCGCAGACGCGAGCCATGCTGGGTTGTGGTAGGGACGCACGTGGCCCATCGAGCGGAAGTTGATCTGCTTCGTGCGCTCGAACGCGCGGCCGAAGAGAACAAAGGGATTCGACGAGATCGAGAAGTTCGGAAAGAAGTTGTGCTCGATGATCGAATAACAGTCGTAGCCGAGTCGATCGGCGTGCACGATCTGCTCCAGCACCTCGTCGTAGAGCCGCGCCGGGTCCTTGCCGCCCCAATGCTGAATCTCCGAGTAGATCGAGAACTTCATGGACGCCCCTCCTTCCTTTACGTCGATCGCCGACTTGTCATAGCCGTGGCATCGCAGGCTAGCGGGCGCGAAGCCAGCCGAGCGCCCGGTCAACCACACCATCCTTGAGCAGTTCCCTCGCAACCATCGTGCCCGAACCTGCGCCGAGCCCGGGCCCAGGATGTGTGCTCGCCCCGATATGAAAGAGGTTCGACACAGGCGTACGGTGCCCGGGCAGCCCTGGT
>JAUXJK010000194.1 GCA_030624785.1 Actinomycetes bacterium | reverse complement strand
TCGAGCAGAAGAGCGGTCGTCTGATGGCGACGAGTTCGATTGCCGGCGCTGTGCAGGGATGGGCGCAGCACGTCCACTACAGCGCCTCGAAAGCCGGGGTGCAGGGGATGATCCGAGGGCTCGCCCTCGAGGTGGCTCCACACGGGATCACCGTCAACGGCATTGCGCCCGGCGTGATCGTGACGCCGCAGACGCTCGATGACGTCAACTCGCTCGGCCCTGATGGGCTGGACGTGTTCGGCCCAACCGTGCCCGTTGGGCGCAACGGGCATCCCGAAGAGATCGCGGCCGTGTACCACTTCCTCGCCAGCGACGAGGCCTCCTACCTCACGGGGCAGGTCATCACCGTCGACGGTGGTGTCTCGCTCTCTCTGGCCTAGTCGCTCTCTCTCTGGCCTACTCGCGGCTAGCTCGCGCGGGCGTGGCGTGGCGTGGCGTGGTAGTCGGTGGGCGCGACCTTGTTCGTGTGCTGCCAAAGCTCGGCTGAAGAGAACAGATAGTTCTGGGCGATGCGCCCCTTTGCGTCTGCGCGCGAGCCGAAGTAGGCCGTTGGGAAGCTGACTGGTTCCTTGGGAGCGGGCGGTGCATCAATCGCAGGCATGCCTTCGGGCATCGGGAATGCGAATTTCTCGACGTCGGCCTGGTTGTAGTGCGGGATGATGAAGGGCACCGATGCCCAGGCAATAGAGTGCCGATGGATTCGTGACGGACGATCGCCGCAGCTCCCCGTCGACGCATCCAGCCCAGATGCGATTCGTACACGCAGCCGACATTCACCTCGGTAGTCCGCTCGGCGGGCTCGACCTACGCGACGACGCGCCAAAGGACGAGATCCGCGCTGCACCCCGGCGAGCGTTCGAGCGACTCATCGACTATTGCGCAAGCGAGGAGATCGACCTGCTCCTGATCGCCGGGGATCTGTTCGACGGGCGCGCCGACGTCGACACGCTGATCTTCGTCGAGGCCCAGCTGCGGCTGCTCTCCGAGGGTGGCACTCGATGCGTGCTGCTTCGCGGCAACCACGACGCAGCGTCGAAACAGACGCTGCAACTGCGGCTCCCCGAGGGTGCACATGGGCTATCGGTCGACGCTGCCGAGACGATCCGTCTACCGGAGCTCGGCGTCGCGGTGCACGGCCGTGGCTTCGCTGACCAGCACGTCAAGGAGTCGATCGTCGAGACCTATCCGCCCGCCGTCCCGGAGCTGTTCAATATCGGCATGCTCCACACGAGCGCGAGTGGCGAGGGAGACCATGAGGTCTACGCCCCATGCACCGTCGGGCAGTTGACCGGCAAGGGGTACGACTATTGGGCTCTCGGGCACATCCACAAGCGCGAGGTCCTCGCTGAGAGTCCACCCGTCGTGTTCTGCGGCAATCTCCAGGGCCGTCACCCGAAGGAAACCGGCGCCAAGGGCGCATCGGTTGTCACGGTGGAGAACGGCGTCATCACAGAGGGACCGACGCACGTCGACTTCGACATCCTTCGCTGGGACACCATCACGGTAGACGTCGGCAACGCTCTCGATGAGAGCGGTGTTCGAGTTGCGCTCGAGCGGGCGATCAATGAGGTGCTGGCGTCTGCGGATGAGGAGATGCAGTACGCCGTGCGGGTCGAGCTCGCGGGCCGCTCGCCGATGCACCGCGAGATTGCGGACGCGGAAGCCACGTGGCACGACCAGATACGCCAGATAGTGGCGGAGGCGGGGCATGATCGCATGTGGATCGAGCGCATTCGGATCGGCACGTCACCACCGCTTCCGCCGTTAGAGAGTCTGCGTG
Source organism: Actinomycetes bacterium (assembly GCA_030624785.1). Lineage (GTDB taxonomy): Bacteria > Actinomycetota > Thermoleophilia > Gaiellales > Gaiellaceae > JAUVPB01. Next base: position 3,146 of record JAUXJK010000194.1, on the reverse strand, counting down.
CGCGAGAGGACATGGTTGGCGAGCTGGCCCGCGAGCTTGCGGAGATCTCAGCCATGGAGTCGATGCCTGCGTCTCTCGGGACTTCTCTCGAGGCGCTCGCAGAAAAGATTCCGACCGCCCTGCTCGAGGGTGACGACCCTCTGGCGGTGCCAGGGCTGGCAGCTGGCGCGGGCCTTCAAGCAGCGTTTGAGCAGGTTGAACGCGATCTTCTGAGCCGGCTCGTCGACACGGAGATCGATCACGAGGAAGCTGGCGACTGACGTGCGGATTCGCGAGGTGCAGCTGAGGCGATTCGGCCATTTCACCGACGAGAGGCTCGAGCTCGTGCCTGAAACCGAGGACGCGGCCACTCCCGGGCTCCACGTCATCTACGGAGGGAATCAGGCCGGCAAGACCACGACGCTGCACGCGATTCGCTACGGCCTCTACGGTATCCCCGATCTGCGCAAGGATCCGCGCACCTACGACTTCCTGCACGCAAAGCCGGATCTGCGCATCGGGATGGTGGTCGACTCAGCTTCCGGCGATCAGATCGCATTCACCAGACGCAAGAAGATGGGCGGTACCTGCTTCGATATCGACGACAAAGCAGAGGCCCCGGTGCTACAGGAGAAGCTCACAGAGCTGCTTCATGGAATCGATCGCAACCTGTTCACGTACAAGTACGGGATCGATCACGACACGTTGCGCGCGGGTGGCGCGGGTCTGGCGGGCGACGACAGCGAGCTTGGTGAATCGCTGTTTGCAGCTGCGACCGGCATCGTTGGTGTGCGGGCCACGCTCAGCGCACTGGCAGCACAGATCGACGACCTCTTGAAGTCACCCGGACGTTCGGGGAAGATTCACGACGCCGTCAAGCGCTACAACGACGCCAAGGTAGCGGCGGAGAAGGCACGAAGAGCCGGCCGCGGCTGGGCGCCGAAGCAGAAGGAGATTGAACGCGCACGGCAGGCGCTCGACTCAGCGAGCAATGCGCTGTCGGCGGCGACAGTCGAGCACGAACGCGCCCTCCATATCAGCGACGCCATCGAGTACGTCGCGAAACGCGATCTCCTGCTCGAGCAGATCGACGAGCTTGGTGAGGTCATTGACACCTGGTCAGCCGACCTCGAGGAGGAACGCAAGAACCTTCGTAGCTCGACCGCAACCGCCGAGGCCGCGCTGGTGACGACAATGAGTGAACTTCGCGTCCAGGCTGAGAAGCACGAGCGGCTAGAGGCGGCGGTCGATCAGGCTGTTCTTGGAGCGGCAGAGCGAGTACGGGATCTGAACGAGCGCATCGCGGAGTACCAGAGAGCGAAAGGTGATCGCGCGATGATCACCGCAGACCTGGGCAAGGCAGAGCATTCGGTCGCCGGGGCCTGCCGTGCAGTCCGCAGCGACGCTGCCCCCGCGAGCGCGCGCGATCTGGTTCCGCCACTGCCCGCCCTCGAGGCCGCGCGAGCTCTGCTCGAGCGCCACCCGGAGATTCATCGCGCAGGCGTCGGCGTCGCCGAGGAGCTAGGGGAATGTGAGGGCGCACTTCACGCATTCGAACGCGAACACGGCGCGGACACGCCGACTGCGATAGACGGGCTCGATGTCGTGAGAACTGCCGCGGTACAGATGGACACTGTCGATACTGCCCGTCTCGCCCAGCTCGATCAGCTGGTGCAGGTCAGATCGAAACAGCTCAGCGAACTCGCAGCGGCGCTTCCGGGTAGCACGCATTCCTCGGACGCGTTGCGCGCTCTGCCAGTGCCATTCGAGCAGACCCTCAACGCCTTCGACGACAGGCGGCGCGACGCACAAGCCAAAGTCGAGCAGCTCAAGGAGGCCGTCGCCGGTCCGATCGATGTCCTGAACAAGACCGAGGCGGAGATTGCGGCAATGTCCGAGGGGCGCGACCTACCGACGTTCGACCAGCTCAAGACGCTCCGCGTTGAACGCCAAAAACTCTGGCAGCGCATTCGGGGCACGCTGTGGGGCAAGGACGGGGGCGACCGGGCAAGCCTGATCGACGAGGGTGTTGAAGAGGCCTCCGCAAAGGCATTCGAAGCGGCGGTTGACTCGGCCGACGACTACGCCGACGTCCTGACACATGCAGGCGAGGTCGTTGGCGCGATCACAGCCCTGGAGCAACGTCGAGTCGTGATTGAGAAAGAACTCGCTCAACGTGACGCCGAACTCGCACAGGCAGGTGCAGAACTGGAGCAACTCGACGGCGAGTGGCGGACGATCTGGGCCGAGATCGATGTTGAGCCCGGGACTGTTGCCGAGATGCGAGCCTGGCTCGAGGCGCTTCGGGGTGTTCGCGAACTCGCCGATTCGATCGATGCCGACGCGGCCGAAGCCCTATCGCTACGCACAAGGGTTGAACGCGTCCGCAGAGATCTATCGGCTGCGTTGAGCGCCGTCGGTCGACAACCTGCGTCCGAGACGATCTCGGTTGAGATTCTCAAGACGACTGCCGTAGAGATGCTTGAAGTCGCCGACCAGGCTCGCGATGAAGCCGCGAAGCGAGAGGTTCGGCGCCGCGATCTCGAAACGAACCGTGAGAAGGCGCGAACGAGAGACGAGAATGCAAGGGCGGCACTCGATAGCTGGCAGCGTGACTGGGACGCGAACGTGCCATCGATTGGCCTTGCGGCCGGGTCGCTTCCCGAGGCAGGCGGCGCGATGCTCGACGCTATTCACACGCTCGATGAGGCCCTGCGCGCCCTCGATGCCGCTCGCAGTGCACACAAGGACAACAGCTTGATCGTCACCAGATTCGAGCAAGAGGTAGCCGACCTCGTTGCGTCTGTCGGCGGCGATCTGGAGCGGAGGTCGAGTGGGTGGGATCCAGATCAGATCGTGCGCCAGCTAGCGGACGCAGTCGCGGATTGCGCGAAGGCCTCCGAGGCCCTCATAGAGGTCGCTCCTCGAATCGAGGAGCTAACGGGAAGCAAGCGCGAGCACGAGGACGCGATCGGTGTGGCAGCGAAGCGGCTCGAAGCGCATATGGCGTTGGCTGGGCAGTCGAGCGCAGACGAGCTCGATGCGGCCGCAACGCGTTGGAGGCAGCGCGAAGCCCTGCGTGAGCAGCTTCGCGAGATCGAGCGAAGCATCGTTGAGCTCACGAAGATGAAGTTCCGGGAGGTCGTGGAGTACCTCGGTGACACGCC
>JAUXJK010000308.1 GCA_030624785.1 Actinomycetes bacterium | reverse complement strand
GGGGTTTGAATCTCACCGATCGCAAGCGGCAGCTCGTATCCAATCGTCTCTCGAAGTTCCTGCGAAAATCTCCATTCGAGAACACCACAGAATATCTCGAGCACCTCGAGAGCGAAGCCGACGAAGACGACATGTTGGTGTTCTTCGACCTGCTGTCGACGAACGTCACCAGCTTTTTCCGGGAGCGTCAGCACTTCGATTACCTGGAGCGAGAGTTTTTCACACCGCTGGCCCGTGGAGACGTGACGAAGCCGGGTCGGCGCATCCGACTGTGGTCAGCGGCCTGTTCGACGGGACCCGAGCCGTATTCACTGGCGATGCACGCGGTGGAGCACCTTCCCGATCTTGACTCATGGAACTTAAAGATTCTCGCTACCGATCTTTCCAACACGGTGATCGAGGAAGCCAAGATCGGAATGTATCCGAAGAAGATGCTCGACAATCTCGACGGCGCACTCGTGCGAAAGCATTTCCGGCGCGGAACCGGCTCGAACGAAGGAATGGTCAAGATCGCGCCGCACATACGCAGACTCGTCACCATTCAAAGGCTCAATCTGATGGATTCCTGGCCTTTCCGGGGTCCCTTCGACGTGATCTTTTGTCGCAACGTCATGATCTATTTCGATCAGTCGACGCGCGCCCGCCTTGTGTCGCGCATGTACGACTTGCTTCTACCGGGTGGGATCCTCGCCGTGGGTAGCGCCGAGACGCTCTCCGGCTTGGACTCGAAATTCCGCACCGTTCAGCCGTCTGTGTATGTCAAGTAATTCTCAGGAGATGCTTGTGCCCCCATCGCCCACGACATATCGCAGTACCGAAGTAGTCGGCAGGATTGTCGTCGGTGTTGCCGACATCGCGCTCTGCGACGATCCTTCCCGGACGCTCGTGACCTACGCTCTGGGATCGTGCATCGGCGTCTCCATCTACGATCCCGTGGCGCGCGTCGGGGGCCTGCTGCACTTCATGCTGCCGGAATCCAAAATCAACACAGAGAAGGCCGGTCAATCTCCGGCGATGTTCGCCGACACGGGCGTGCCGCTTCTATTCAAGGGCGCCTATGAGCTGGGGGCAAAGAAGGAGCGGTTGATCGTCATTGCGGCCGGCGGAGCGGAGGTCCTCGCGGACGATGGGCACTTCAAGGTCGGCAGCCGCAACCGGACCATGCTTCGCAAGCTCTTTTGGAAGAACAACATACTGCTCTCGGCCGACGATACGGGCGGCTCGATCAGTCGGACCATGATATTGAAGATGTCTGATGGCGAGGTCACGGTCCGCAGCAAGGGCAAGGAGCGCACGTTATGGTCGACATAGATCAAATCCTCGACAAGATTGATCGCTTGCCCGCACTTCCCAGCTCGGTTGTGCGCGTGACTGACATGCTCACCAGCGGCACGACGGATCTTGGCGAGATCGAGCAGATTGTCCGCCACGACGAAGCCTTGAGTATGGCCATTCTTCGCCAGGCGAACTCGGCTCGCTACGGTCGTCCCGGGCGGATGTTCGATCTGAAGCAGAGCATCGTGAGGCTCGGGGGCAAGGTTCTGATGAAGATTGTCCTTGAGCAGCAGGCAAGTGCGATGTTTGTTCGTGCCGGCGCCGCCTACGGGCTGAGGCGCGGCGCGTTGTGGCGCGGCGCGCTGGGGGGAGCGCTGGCCGCCGACCAGATCGCCCGCACCCATGGCTTTGCCGACAAAGATCTTTGCTTCCTCTGTGGATTGTTGCGCGATGTCGGAAAACTCGTCATGGACATGCACTTTGGGAGCGAATACCTCTCGCTCATTTCCAAGCACATGCGACCCGAAGGCACATTCGTGGAGTGCGAGCGGGAGGCGTTTGGCTTCGATCATGCTCAGATCGGCGGAGAACTTGCGGGGCGGTGGGGATTACCAGAGCGCATTTGCAAGACGATTCGGTTCCATCACGAACCGCCCGCGGAGGCGCCGGAGCACGATTTGCTTGTCGATATTGTTCATGCCGCCGACATCATTTGCCTGTGGGCGGGGTTGGCCATCGGCTACGACGGATTGCAGTACAAACTCGCGCCTCATGTTCGAGATGGACTGGGCCTCGATCGCCGGGAGGCGGAACTTGATGTGTCCTTGACGTGGTGTCGGCTGCGCGAGATCGAGGAGTCGATGGAGAGCGCTCTTGTTCAGGGGGACGGCTCATGAGTTGTAACGTTCTGATCGTTGATGATTCGCTCATACTGCGCACGGCCATCAAGAAAGTCGTGACGCTCGCCGGCGTGTCGGAGGACCACATCTTCGAGGCCGGCAACGGTCAGGAAGCCATTGATTTGCTCGAGACGGTCTGGGTCGATCTGGTGCTTCTGGATCTGAACATGCCGGTCATGGACGGCGAGCAGTTCGCGCAGCAGCTGCGAGAACGACCAGAGCTCAACGACGTTGCCGTCGTCGTCGTGAGCACGGAAAGCAACAGGGCCCGTCTTGATCGCATGCGCGAGCTCGGTGTCGTGGACACCTTGCACAAGCCCTTTGAGCCTGAAGATCTTCGCAGACTGATCTCGACCGTGCTGGGAGTGAAACTATGAGTCAGTTGACTTCACAACGAATCGCCCAACTCGTCATTGAAGCACTCGAACGAACCGCGTTCGTGTTGGCTGAACCCGTGGACGCGGGGCGGGCCGCGGAGCTTCCTGCGGTGACGTGCTTCTCGCGAATCTTTTATTCCGGCCCGGATCAAGGCCAACTGTTCCTCGCCGCGAGCGAGGGCTTCGTTCGCGAGCTCGTCTCGAGCCTCCTTGGCATAGAGCCGGAGGACGTCGATCCGGCTAGTCAAGGCGAGGATGGGATCAAGGAGCTGGCGAACATCGTCGGTGGGTCCACGATCCTGGAGCTGGGCGGCGCCGACTGTCAGTACTCGCTGAACCTGCCCGAGCTGGTCGAAGCCTCCGAGACGCCGGAACCCGGCGATCGCGGCGCCGCGTGCTTTGTGGAGTCCGAGGGCGAGCTGCTGAATGTGATCTGGTCCCCGTCCGACTCCTCCCGGTCTGCCGCGGCCTAGGCGCAGGATCAACCATGATGTCGTCCGATGTTCGGGTGCTGATTGTCGACGATTCTTCGATCGTGCGCCGAGTGCTGAGCAGGGAGCTCGGTCGGCAGCGCGGCATCGAGGTCGTTGGTACTGCGCCCGACCCCTACATCGCTCGGGACAAGATCGTGAATCTGCAACCGGACGTTGTGACGCTCGACATCGAGATGCCGCGCATGGATGGGCTCACGTTCCTGCGCAAGCTTATGAAATACCATCCGGTCCCAACCATCATCGTCAGCTCACTGACGCCGCAGGGCTGCGAGACCGCGCTG
>JAUXJK010000324.1 GCA_030624785.1 Actinomycetes bacterium | reverse complement strand
TGATCCACAGGCCACCGCGATCAGAGCCAGTGCGGCGACGCATGTGGTCAGGCTCGACCAACGTCGCACAGAGCGTCGCTGGGCGGCGCGTCGGATTGCAGAAGCCTGGGTCGGGCGGCGGGCGTGTAGCACTCGTTCGACACTATCGGTTCGGAAAGCCGATCGACCACTGTGTCGCGGCCGCCCGCTAGCGTGGTCTCGTCGCGCTCGTCAACGCGGCGTCCAGCTCATGGCTTTCGAGATGTTTCGCAAACGGATGGAGGCGGAAGGCCTCCCGGAGCTCGTCATCGAGACGTTCCGACACCAGTACGAGCAGCTCGTAGCTGGAGAATCCGGCCTGATGCCCGAGTCGACGCTGGAGTCGGTTGAGGATCTGCCGGATCTCGATACGTTGCCGGCTGAGCTTTCTCGTCGCGGGAAGGAGTCGCTTTCGCGGTGCGTGATGATCAAGCTCAATGGCGGACTCGGCACCAGCATGGGGCTGGATCGCGCGAAGTCGCTACTCGAGATCAAGGATGGGATGACGTTCCTGGACGTCATCGCACGACACGCCGTGAGTGCCGACGTCCGTCTGGTGCTGATGAACAGTTTCAGCACACAGTCCGACTCGATCGACGCGCTTCGTCACTATCCAGAACTCGCAGACCGACAGCTCGACTTCCTCCAGCACAAGGTGCCGAAGGTCCGCGCCGACGATCTTCAGCCCCTCGATTGGCCCATGAATCGGGCGCTCGAATGGAACCCGCCAGGTCACGGCGACCTTTACACCGCGCTCCAGACGAGTGGCATGCTCGATGCGTTGCTCGCCGAGGGTCGTGACCTTGCATTCGTGTCGAATGCGGACAATCTCGGGGCGTCTATCGACGCTCGCCTGGTCGGCTACATGGTGAGTAGCGAGACGGAGTTCCTCATGGAGGTCGCTGATCGTACGGAGGCAGATCGCAAGGGCGGACATCTTGCACGCTCAACCGACGGCGGGCTCGTGCTCCGCGAGGCCGCGCAATGCGCCGAAGGCGATCGGGAGTCGTTTCAAGACATCGAGCGACATCGCTACTTCAACACGAACAACATCTGGCTGGATCTGAAAGCGCTCAAGCGCTCACTGAGCGAGCGCGGCCAGCTGCTTGCGTTGCCGCTGATTCGTAACGCCAAGCTGGCTGATCCTCGCCTGCCCGACTCGCCGCGTGTCTTCCAGCTCGAGACTGCGATGGGCTCCGCCATCGGCGTGCTGCCTGGTGCCGGTGCGATACGGGTCGGGCGAGATCGCTTCGCGCCGGTCAAGACGACCGACGATCTTCTGGCTGTGCGTGCCGACGCGAACATCTTGACGTCAGACTTTCGCGTTGCGCCTCATCCAGATCGCAAAGGGCGTCCAACCGTGGTGGCACTCGACCGAAAACACTACGGACATGTCGACCAGTTGGAAGCTCGCTTTCCCGCGGGCCCACCATCGCTTGTTGACTGTGATCGGTTCGTGGTTGAGGGCGACGCGATGTTTGGCGCCGACATTCGGTGTGTAGGCGACGTGCTGGTGCGCAACAAATCCGACGTACAGCTGCAGATCAAGAGCGGTTCAGTTCTGGGGGAGTAGGCTCGCACTGAGTCGAGTCGAGCCGAGCCGTGCCAGCAAGGAACTACGATGCGCTATCGGCACTGCCAGCACCGATACGCGCTTTCTGTCGCGCATCATCTCGACAGTCGCCTCGACCCTCGAGCTCGACCGGGTGCTCGCAGCCGTTGTTGAGCTCCTATCGGAAGCGAGCGCGGTTCATGCCTGCTTCGTGTATCTCCTCGAGCCTGATCATGAACATCTCATGCTGCGAGCCGCCTCGGAGCCGTACTCAGAGCTGATCGGAGAGATCTCGCTCCGTCGAGGGGAAGGTGGCCTGGCCTGGTGGGCGCTCGAGCGCAACGAGCCAGCATTCATCAAGGATGATGCCCTTGCTGACCCGAGGTTCAAGTACGTACCGGAGTTGGCGGAGGAGCGGTTTCAGTCGCTCGTCTCCGTTCCGATCGTGGGACGCGAGGGGCGCGTCGTGGGCGTCATCTCGCTCCACACCGAAGCGCCACGAGAGTTCACGGCCGAGGAGGTGGAGTTCCTCGTATCGAGCTCGTCGCTCGTCGCCGGTGCCATCGAGAACGCGCGCTTGCATGCTGAGACCCAACGTCGGGTCAGGCAGCTCGAGTTACTCAATCGGCTGGGCGAGCAGATCGCAGCCGCGGAGACACGCGATGATCTCTACGGGGTCGTTGTAGGCGGCGTCGCAGAGTTGGTGGAGTCCGGCGCCTGCCACCTGTACGTTCTCGACGCCGCTGAAGGCGGTGATCAGCTCGCGTTGGTTTCGTCTGTCGACGACGATGGCCGCACGCGGGCTACGATCGGCCTCGCTGAGCTCGGCCCTGAACTCGGGCGCGCTCGGCAGGCCGATAGCGCACGCATCCATGTGCCGGTGCTTGCGGGTGGCGAGCTCAGAGGCCTGATCGAGCTGCGTGCCGGCCCGCGCGATCTCAGTGACGCCGACGTCGACATCGTCGAGACAGCTGCGGGACAGGCCGCTCTCGCGCTCACCAGGCTCGAAGTCATTGAGCACCTACGCGAGGAGAATGCGATCGGTGATTTCCTCGATGCACTCTCTGGCGGCGCCGCAGACGGTTCGTTGCAGCCTCAGGCGAGATCGCTGGGCGTCGATCTTTCGATCCAGCACATGGTCTTTGCCGCAATGCCCGACCCTGAAGTCTCGACGACGGACTGGGTCGAGCCGTTCGAGCGTGGGCTGCTTCGGCGCTTTGCCGGGGCTCTCGTCGACGGTCGCGGCGACATCGCTCACGGTCTGTTGCCCGTGCGTGCGGACGAGCCGCGCCAGCTCGGCGTCCATCTGCTTGAGATCGTTGATGCCCTGGACGTTTCGATCGTTGTCGGTCTGTCATCGGTATGCGTGGGAGAGCGAGCATTTGGCGCGGGTTTCGAAGAGGCGAGTCTGGCCCTGAAAGGCGCGCGCGTCCTTCAGGGGACTGAGCGCGTGACACACCACGCCGACCTGGGGCCGTACAAGTACCTGCTTCGCATGTATCCACCCGACGTTGAGAGAGACGCCCATCGTGGAGCAGTCGCTCAGCTCGCGGAGTACGACCGAAGCCGCTCG
>JAUXJK010000337.1 GCA_030624785.1 Actinomycetes bacterium | reverse complement strand
GAGACAGACCAGTTCTTTTTCCATACAGCTGAAGAGATGGCACGAACGTTTGGCCATCTGCCTGATGCCATGGCACGCACGATCGAGATCGCGGACCGCTGCAGCGTTGAGATAGATCTCGATCGGATTCTTCTCCCAGACTTTCCAACGCCCGATGGCCGGGACGCGTTCGAATATCTCAGCGAGCTCTGTCACGAGGGGCTCAAGCAACGCTACGAAAAGCAGACACCAGAGATACGTGAACGTCTCGCGTTCGAGCTCAAGACGATCCGCGAGATGGGTTTTGCCGACTACTTCCTGATCGTCGCTGACTTCGTCGCGTTTGCGCACAGCAACGACATCGGCGTTGGCCCAGGTCGAGGTTCGGCGGCCGGCTCGATCGTCGCGTACGCGCTCCAGATAACAGACATCGATCCGCTTCGATACGATCTGCTGTTCGAGCGCTTCCTCAATCCAGGTCGAAAGTCGATGCCCGATATCGACATCGACTTTTCTGTCAATGGTCGCGATCGTGTCATCAACTACGTGTCCGAGAAGTACGGGAACGATCGGGTCGCTCAGATCATTACCTTCGGGACGATGGCTGCTCGCGCCGCCGTTCGAGACGCTGGTCGAGTCCTTGACGTTCCCTACGGCACGGTCGATCGCATCGCCAAGCTCAGTCCCGAGGGGCCGAAGGTGTACCTCAAGGACTGTCTGAAGAGCGGCTCAGATCTCCAGAAAGCAGTCGACTCAGACGAGACGACGAAGCAGATCGTGGAGCTCGCGAGACCACTCGAGGGCCTCGTCCGGCAGGACTCCATCCATGCAGCTGGAGTGGTCATTGGCGATCGTCCTCTCGTCGAGTACATCCCGCTTCAGCAGAAGGGCTCCGAGCAGGAAGTGGTCACCCAGCTGCCGATGAACGATGTCGAAGCTCTCGGTCTCCTCAAGATGGACTTCCTGGGGCTGCGCAACCTCGACGTCATCGACGAAGCGGTCGCCCTCATCGATGCGCGCGAACGCTCTGAGAACGGCAATGGCAATGGCAATGGCGCCGCTGAGCACGTCGGAATCGACATCCTTGCGGTGCCTCTCGACGATGCCAAGACGTACGACCTCTTGCGCCGAGGTGAGTCGACTGGCGTTTTTCAGTTCGAGTCCTCAGGCATGCGGGAGGCTCTGCGCCAGGTCAAACCGACCGAGTTCGAAGACCTGATCGCCTTGGTGGCCCTGTATCGGCCGGGACCAATGAAGTACATCCCTGGCTACGCAAAGCGTAAGGCTGGTGCCGAGGAGGTCACGTTCGCCGACGAACGGCTTCGCCCAATCACGGAGCCGACGTACGGGATCTGCATCTACCAAGAGCAGTACATGGAGATTGCGAAGAAGCTCGCCGGTTTCAGCCCAGCAGAGGCCGATGACCTACGAAAAGCCATCGGCAAGAAGATCCACGCACTCATGGCCTCGCTCAAGGACAAGTTCAGATCGGGTTGTGTTGGCAACGACGTCGCGCCAGACGTCGCCGAGCACCTGTGGAAGGACATGGAGCAGGCGCAGGACTACTCATTCAACAAGTCTCACGCGGCGTGCTACGCGCTCATCGCCTACCGCACGGCCTATCTCAAGGCCAACTATCCGGCCGAGTACATGGCCGCGCTCATCTCGTCTGTGATGAACACGAAAGATCGTGTGCCGTTCTATGTACAGGCCTGTGATGAGTTGGGGATTGAGGTACTACCTCCGGACGTCAATGTTTCGGCAGCCGGCTTCGCGGTCGTCGATGGAAAGATCCGATTTGGCCTGAGCGCTGTCAAGAACGTCGGCGATGCCGCTGTCGAAGCGATCATCTCCGCGCGCGAGTCGGACGGCCCGCTCGATTCGGTCTGGACGTTCTGTGAGCGGGTTGACCCCCAGGTCACCAACAAGAGAGCGCTGGAGGGCCTGATCAAGGCGGGCGCTCTCGACTCAACCGGCGGCTCAAGGCAGGGGATGCTGTCCGTGCTCGAAGCTGCGCTGGCGGGTGGGACTCGGCACCATGCCGATCGGCTCACAGGGCAGGGCTCGATTTTCGACCTTGGTGGTGGCGAAGACGACTCTCCCGCGGCCGACGAGGGCCGAGCGACGCAACATCCACCCGTGCCCGAAGGCGAGTTCGAGAAGAAGGAGCTGCTCTCGCTCGAGAAGGAAGCGCTTGGGCTCTACGTTTCCGAGCACCCGCTTGATGGGCTTGGATCCGTCCTTCGACGCGCGACCGACTGTGCGCTGGGCGAGCTCTCGAGTCGACGAGATGGCGAGATCGTGACGGTTGCAGGAATGGTTGGTGCCATTCGTGCCTTGACGACGCGCCAGGGTGATCCGATGGCGTTTGTGCGGATCGACGATCTCTCTGGTTCTGCCGAAACCGTGTTGTTCACGTCGGTCTACAGCGACGCACGCCAACTCGTCGAATCCGATGCCATTCTCCTCGTGAAAGGCCGCGTTGATCACAAGGAGGGAGAGGTCAAGTTGATTGGTCTCGAAATCAGCGAGTTGGAGCTGAAGGAGACGGCAGTGGTTGTCCGTCTACGCGTGGATGCGACGCTTGCACGCGCAGATCTGATCCAGGAGCTTGCTCATGTTGTCGGCGACTTCCCTGGCGAGATTCCCGTCGTACTCGATCTTGCGACGGCCCGTGGCTCGCGTACGTTTGAACTCGGGTCCCGATACCGCGTCAAGCCGGAGGCCGATTTTTTCGCTGAAGTGAAGAGGCTTCTTGGCGAAGCCGCCGTGGTCTGAGCCGTCCAGGCTATGAAAGATCCCTCGCACAGGGGATCAGATGCCCCTTCACAGAGCCGTTCTTTCCGCCTATAACGGGAGGTACAAGAGAGCCTTTCGTATCCGACCGTCAACAGATCAGGACCCTTCTCATGGCGACCTCTGAACTCGAAGTTCTGGAAGAAACCGAGTCTGAGCGTGTGCTCCGCTGGCGCGTGGCTGAGCTTCGCCGCGCGGGGTACGCCGAGCGCGCGGCGGTAAAGCTTGCAATGCGCGGCG
>JAUXJK010000334.1 GCA_030624785.1 Actinomycetes bacterium | reverse complement strand
CGCCGTCATTCCCATGGCTTTCGAGATCACAGAATCCTCGAGCGACCGTGTGAGTTGGCGCTGCACTGAAAACGGTAGCCCGTCCTGGATCGGCACCGTCCTCTCCTGGGACTTCACGCCCGTAGGTGACGGAACGCGAGTCGACTTCGCGCACAACAACTGGGGCGAGTCGGGCCCGGCGGGAGAGATCGGCAAAGGTTGGGACCACTTCATCTCGACGAGCCTGAAGGCCTACCTCAATAGCGGCAAGGGGATGCCCTGGGAGTAGCCGCCATCGCGAATTGAAACGATGCGACGGATGCTGGCAAGATCCTCTACCCGTACATACGAGCGGCGCTAGTCTGCCCGGTCACGGGGGATGCCGCTCATTCGTTTCATCCAAGACGCGACGAACTGGAGATCACGATGCCAACGCTGATTGCATCTTGCGAAGTAGACGACGTCGACCACTGGATCAGCTCACCCAAGCGAGAGGAACTCTTCGGCCCGATGGGAGTAAAGGTGCGAACGTTCCGCGATACGGGAAGCTCGAATCGAACCTGCGTAATGCTGGACGTCCCGGACATGGCCGCTTTCCAGGAAATGATGGACTCTCAGGGCGCTGCCGACGCCATGAAGTTCGACGGCGTACGCCCAGAGACTCTGGTGCTTTTCGCCGAGGCGTAGCCCACGCGTCTGGGCCCAGTCGAAGCATGCTCTGGCGCGATTCAACACCTACGATCGCCGGCACGAGGGGCTGAGGGAAACGTGACCAACTCGACGATCATGACCGTGCTCGGCGCGATTGCGCCCGAGGAGCTGGGTGTCACGATCACCCACGAGCACCTCCTCGTGGACATAAGCCCGTGGTTCTCGGAGCCCGACGACCCCGCGGCGCAGGCGGATCTCGATCGACCGATCGACATGTCAATGCTCTCCGACCTGCGTCGACGCCCAATGAGTGTCACGCGCGACAACCTCGTCCTCGACGACCGCGAGCTGGCTCTCGCGGAGCTCACACATTTCGCGCGCGCGGGCGGGAAATCGATCGTGGAGGTCAGCTGCTACGGGCTCGCGCGTGATCCCGAGGGGCTCCGCGAACTGGCGCGAGCCTCCGGGCTCAACATCGTCATGTCGACGGGTTTCTACGTCGAGAATGCCCACCCCGATTGGGTATCCGAGAGCTCGGCCGACGATCTTGCCGAACTGATGATCCGCGAGACCACGCATGGCGTCGAAGAGACAGGAATACGCGCGGGCCTGATCGCAGAGATCGGACTCACGGGAATCCCGAAAGGCGCGGGTAGGGCCAAGGTGGGCCCGATACTCCGGAGGAGGAAAAAACGCTCCGCGCCGCCGGCCGTGCCTCCGTTCAGACAGGACTGACGGTCAGCGTTCACCTCGACCCGATCGCGCCACGAGCCGCGATTCCAGCTATCGACGTCCTCGCGGAGGAAGGCGTTCCAGCGGAGCGGATTATCCTCGATCACATGGACCAGGTTCACGACCTCGACTACCACCTCGCAGTCGCAGCTCGGGGCGTCTACATCGAGTACGACAGCCTGGGCCGCGAGCACTACACCGACGAATGGGGACATGGCTTCCACTGGGGCCACGACTCCTGGCGGGTCGAGTTCGCCAAGGAACTGATCGAACGCGGGCATGGCAGCCAGCTGCTCTTCTCCCAGGACGTCTGCTTCAAGACCGATCTGCGCGCGTATGGCGGGCCGGGGTACGGTCACGTGCTCAAGAACATCGTGCCGACCCTCATTGCCAGCGACGTGCGGCAGAGCGATATCGATCGGATTCTGGTTGAGAATCCGGCACGCGCGCTCGCGGTTCCCGGCTAGAGCGACACCAGGTCGTGGCCGGCGCGATTTCTAGGCCGCCGCCCACGCTCCGGTGCGGCGAGGGCGACCGCCTGGTCGAGCGAGAAGAGCCGATCACCCTCGTCGTGCACCGCTAGCGCAGCACGACGCTACCCTCCTGGCGGTGGCTCCAAGGATCATCATGAACCTGGTACGCGGCTTCTTCATGGGCGCCGCCGACATCGTGCCTGGCGTATCCGGCGGCACGATCGCACTGCTGCTCGGCATCTACGAGCGGCTGATCGCCAGTGTCCGTTCCGGGGCCCGCGCCCTGGGGCGTCTGGTTCGTCTCGACTTCGCTGGGGCCTCCATGCGCGTGCGACAGATCGAGTGGGTCTTGATCGCTCCGCTCCTTGCCGGGATCGGCGTTGCCGTCGTCACTTTGGCTCCCCTACTGGATCACCTACTCGAGGAGTACCCCGAGGAGATGGCCGGGCTGTTCTTCGGCCTAGTCGTGGCGTCGATCGTCATTGCCTGGCGGATGCTCGAGACTCGAGATGCTCTGCGCGTCGGCGTGTTGATCGCGACAGCCGCGGTGACGTTCTGGGTCCTCGGATTCCAGTCGGGGCCAGTCTCGGATCCGACCCTATTGGCCTTCTTCGGCGCGGGCGCGATCGCTATCTGCGCGATGATCCTGCCCGGCATCTCGGGGTCGTTCATTCTCCTCATGTTGGGCATGTACGGCGCCGTGCTCAACTCGGTGACGGAACGTGACGTCACCGCCTTGCTCGTGTTCACGATCGGGGCAGTGATCGGCCTGGCGCTGTTTTCCACCGCGCTGGGCTGGCTCCTGGACAACCACCACGCAACGGTGCTGGCAGCCCTGATCGGCCTCATGGCCGGCTCCTTGCGCGTGCTTTGGCCCTGGCCCAACGGAGTGGGCATCATCAGCGACGAGGCCGACACGGTCATCGACGGCACCGGTCTCGAGTGGCCCGAAACGGGCGACATCTGGGGGCCGCTGCTCCTGGCAGTGATCGCTGCGGCGGCGGTGCTTGGACTATCGGCGCTGGCAGAACGGCGCTCGGGGGACAGGGACTCGGCAGCCATCGCCGAATGAGCTCGACCAGCCATCGTCATCGAGACCGAGCACGTTCGCCACGTTGGTTCGCTTCCGGCGCGAATGTGTAAACGCCCCCTACCCCATACATTTTGCCAGCCGCTTCAAAGAGCGGCCCCCT
>JAUXJK010000096.1 GCA_030624785.1 Actinomycetes bacterium | reverse complement strand
TGAACGACGAGCTCAGTCGCAACGTCCCGGGACAGGCCGACAAGCAGACCCGCGTCGATCATCGACTCGGCGACGAGCGCAAAGTATGCGGGGCCCGATCCAGAAACTCCCGTGACGGCGTCAAGCGCTTGCTCACGGACTCGAACCGTCGTACCAACGCTCTGGAGTAGACGCTCGGCCGATTCGAGATGGTGCTCGCTCGCATGCGCGCCACCCGCGACTCCAGCGATACCTTCATGGACTGTCATCGGCGCGTTTGGCATCACGCGTACGACAGGAACTGGACCCCGCAGCCGCTGTTCAATCGCCTGGGTAGTGATCCCTGCAGCGACGGATACGACGAGCTGACTCGTCTCGATTGATTCGGCGATCCCGTCCAGCAACTCGCCGATGTCTTGTGGCTTGACGGCAATGACGATCAGTGGCGCGTCGCTTGCCGCCGCACTACTGCTCTCGTTCGTCTCGATTCCGTAGCGCTCGGAGAGCTCGGCGAGCCGCTCTGTCCGAGGGTCAGCCGCAACAATGTCACTCGGCTGGTGCGAAGCAGCCGAGATCAGCCCGGCGATGAGGGCTTCGCCGATCTTGCCGGCGCCGATGATCGCTACACGCTCCGTCACGTCACGCAAGAGCGTAGCGAAGCGAGCGCCGGACGAACGACGCGGCTACGGTGCCGGCTCGGGTACACCCGCTTCGACGCGGGCGATCTCGATGCGGGGCGGTTGAAGCTTGGCAAGCGCCCGGGTGAGCTCGCGCCTGACATCGGCTGGCCCGGGGAAGCCCCCAGGCAGGTCAGTGCCGCGCAGACCGTTGACCACGAGCCGGAGGACTGCGCGTTCGCGCGAATCAAGCTGTGACACGCGTCGCGCGACCATGTCGTCGCCAAGTAGACCGAGCAGGCGGATACTGATAGAGAATCGGCCGTCGCAGACCATTTCGATTGCGCGCACAAGATCGCGCCGCGGTGCATCCTGCGCGATCACTCCACGCGCACCGGCTTCGAGGGCTTCGATGAGGAACTCGCCGTCTCCGCCTTGAGTACTCACGATGATAGCCGTGTGCGACGTGCGCTCAGCAACCGCGCGCGCCATCGACGGTCCGCCAAAACCCTCGAGTTGGTCATCGATGACGGCTACATTCGGCCTGTGGAGTTCGACGAGAACGAGAAGCTCGCCCGCACTTGCCGGAGTCCCGATCACCGCGATACCGCGTGACTCCAGGTAGCGCCGCGTTAGCGCAACGCGATCGGCGTCGGTGTCCGCGAGTACACACGAGACTCGTGGTTCTCGGCGCGCGAGCGCTGTGCTGAGGCGGACGGGTTGCGATGTCATTGGCGGCGGGGCGACTCTGAGGGCAGCCTATCGGTCTGGCCGGTCGCCGACAACCGACTGCCACCGCGGGGAACGAGCGGAGCTAGTAGTCGGGACGGCCGGATTCGAACCGGCGACCTCGTGTCCCCCAGACACGCGCGCTAACCAAGCTGCGCCACGTCCCGTGTTCTGGAGGATAGCTCGTTGCCGCAGCACCCGTCTGCAGCGATCGTGTCTAATCCCCGGATGGACGAGCTTCTGGGCAGCGGGCGCCAAGAACCCATCGAGGGTTCGCTACGCGGCCAGCTGCTGATCGCGACGCCGACGCTGAACGATCCGAACTTCTGGCGCACCGTCGTCCTGATAGCGGAGCACTCTGAGGACGGAGCTATGGGACTCGTCCTCAATCGGCCGCTCGAGGTGCTCGTTCAAGACGCAGTAGAACCTCTCGCCCAGCTCGTCGATCAGGACGACTCCGTCTACCAGGGTGGCCCTGTCGAGCCTCAGGCTGTGTTGGCACTCGCTGAGTTCGTCGATCCCTCAATGGCCGCGTCCCTTGCATTCGGCCAGATTGGGTTCGTCTCGGCTGACCCTGACGTCGACACGCTCGGGCCGTCTCTGACGCGTACGCGCGTCTTTGCTGGCTACGCCGGCTGGGGTGCCGGACAGCTTGAGACCGAGCTCGAGGAAGAGGCCTGGGTGGTCGAGATTGCCCACGCCTCCGACGTGTTTGCGGAGGATGCCGAGCTTCTGTGGGCCTCGGTTCTTCGTCGACGGGGGGCGATCGGGGAGATCCTGGCGATGATGCCCCCTGATCCGTCCGTGAACTAGCCGCGGTCGACCGACTAGAGCCGGCGGTAGAGCCGATCGGTCAGCGCACCGTCGCTCTGTAGACGATCGGTCACCTTACGAATGCGGTACTCACGGAAGAACTCCGTGTCGACACCCAAGGCCTTGGCGATCGACGCGATCACGGCATTGTCGGGCACGGGTCTATTTCCGTGCACGATGTGGTTCAGATAGCCGGCCGAGAGATGGGTCTTCTGCGCCAGCGCCCGATACGTCGTGCCTGTCTCGCCCATCAACACTTCGACCGATTCACCGAAAGATGCCTGGCTGAATCGGCGACGCCTCTTCTTGCTCATTTCACGGCCGCCCAAAGCCTGGAGATCTCTTCGGCTGCGCTGGTAGCCGGCACCCGTGTCTCCTCGCCCGTCGCACGTCCGCGAAGATCGATGGATTCGTCTGCCAGTGACTTCTTCCCCACCGTGATTCGGATCGGAGCGCCGAGCATGTCAGCGTCCGCGAACTTCTCTCCGGGTCGCTGATCCCGATCGTCGAGCAGGACGGTGAAGCCTGCGGCATGGACGTCATTCGCGACGCTCTCCCCCATATCGATCACCTCTTGGCCGGCCGCTCCGAGCACGATTACCTGTACGTCTACGGGAGCCACGGCCTTCGGCCACGTGATTCCATTGTCGTCGTGGTGTTGCTCGATGACGGCCGCCATTGTCCGAGCCGGCCCAATTCCGTAGCTACCCATCACGATCGGCCGTTCCGTGCCAGATTCATCCAGATATGTGGCACCGAGGGCTTCTGAATAGCGCGTCCCGAGTTTGAAGATATTCCCCACCTCAATCGCAGGCTCGATGCGCAGGCTACCGCCACAATGAGTACAGATGTCGCCGGTTTCCGCCTCGCGAATATCAGCGACGAGGGCCGGCTGATAGTCACGGCCCGCTTCGACGCCCCAAAGATGGAAGCCGTTTCGATTGGCGCCGGCAACAAACTGGCCGGTTTGCAGCGCCTCATCGGCGATGATCTTCACGTCAATCCCGATCGGCCCAAGCGAACCCCCGTCGGCACCGAAGACCTCATGTATCTCCTCGTCATGCGCCGGGCGGAACCCGCCACCGAGCGCGCGTTGAAGTTTGAGCTCGTGTACTCGGTGATCTCCTCGGATCAGAGCGAGCACCACCTCGTCCCCAGGCCCAACTACGGGCATCGCTTTCGAGGTCGCCCGCGGATCGATATCGAGCATCGAAGCTAGTGCGTCGATCGTCGTAGCGCCGGGCGTTTCTACCTCTTCGGGAGCGGTTCGACTGGCCGGGAACGTCGGCGATGTTGGAAGCGACGTTGCGACATCGACGTTTGCCGCATAGTCACCGTTCTCGCAGAGTGCCATATCGTTCTCACCCGACGTACACGGCGCCATGTACTCGTGGGCGCCAGTGCCACCCATCAAGCCGACGTCGCTTTCGACCTCGTAGTACTCGAGGCCGCAGCGATCAAAGATTCGTCGATACGCACCAGCATGGGCCGCATAGGCCTCATCGAGGCCCGCCTGATCGCGGTCGAAGGTGTAGGAGTCCTTCAGGGTGAACTCTCGCACGCGGAGTAGCCCCGCCCGCGGTCGCGGCTCATCGCGCTCCTTGAGTCCGAAGTGGTACCACGTCTGGGGCAGCTGTCGATACGAGTTGATCTCGCGAGCGTGATGCGTGACCGTCTCCTCGTGCGTCATTGCCAACACGAACGGCCGATCGTTCCGATCGGAGAGCCGGAACAGCTCGGGGAGGTCATAGCGCCCGGTCGCCTGCCAGAGCTCTGCCGGTGTCAGTAGCGGCATCAGTATCTCCTGGGCGCCGATTCCATCCATCTCCTCGCGGATGATGTTCTCGATCTTGCGATAGGCGCGTAGACCCGCCGGCATCAGCGTGTAGAGCCCCGATCCAACGGACCGAATCAGCCCGGCCCGAAGAGAAAGGCGGTGGCTTGGTGCCTCTGCCTCGGCGGGATTCTCACGCAGAGTTGGCAGAAAGTACCGAGAAGCTCGAAGCATCTGGGTCATGTGATTCAACGCTACGCGCGCTGAGCGGCCTCGGCCATGAGCTCGGTAGCTGACTTGGCCATCTTCAGGCGCTTCGGCCGTTTCATTCCAGCTTCGATCCACGTGTCAATCTCGTTGAACAGCTCGTCGATCAGGGTCGCCGACTCGACCTTTCGCAAAACGCGGCCGTGAGCATAGATGAAGCCCGTGTCGCGGCCCCCGGCAATGCCGAAGTCTGCGTTGCCTGCTTCGCCCGGGCCGTTGACGGCACACCCCATCACGGCGACCTCGAACGCTTCTTCATAAGAACGGAGTCTGTCTTCGACCGTCTCCGCAAGCGACTGAACGCCCACGTTGTCTCGTCCACAGGACGGACACGAGATCATGACGGGCCCGCGCTCTCGCAGGCCGAGAGCCTTGAGGATCTCGAAGGCTACCTCGACCTCCTTTTCCGGCTCGGCGGTCAGCGACACTCGAATCGTGTCGCCGATCCCGTCCGCGAGGAGCGCCCCGAGCCCAACCGAACTCTTGAGAGCTCCAACGAACGGTGTTCCGGACTCTGTTACACCGAGGTGAAGCGGATAGTCGACCTTGTCAGAGATCGTCCGGTAGGCCCGGATCATCTCGGGCACCGACGTCGATTTGACCGAGATCTTGAAGTCGTAGAAGTCGAGCTTCTCGAGTAACACGACCTCCTCCATCGCGGCACGCACCAGGGCGTCGGCTCCGTCCTCGAGGTCACGAAGATGCTCCGGTAGAGAACCGGAGTTCGCACCGATCCGCATGGCGATGTTCTTGGCCTTCGCGGCCTTGACCACCTGCGCCACCTTGTCCGGGCCACCGATGTTGCCGGGGTTGATACGCACGGCCGCAACGCCAGCATCGATGGCCTTCAACGCGAGGCTCGCGTTGAAATGGATGTCCGCGACGATAGGAACCGGACTCAGGTAGACGATCTTCGACAGCGCGGCAGCGTCCTCGTTCTTGGGCACGGCGACGCGCACGATCTCACAACCCGCCTCGACGAGCTTGCCGATCTGCGCGATCGTGGCGTCGACATCATGCGTGCTTGTGAACGTCATCGACTGAACCACAACCGGCGCGCCACCGCCGATGTCGACACCCCCAACAGATATTCGCCTCGTCTCTTTCATCGAAGCGCGATTGTAGCCCGCTATGTCGTTCGCCCGTGAGCCGTTGGGCTGCTAGCCGCTGAGACGACCGATGTCGTTCGTTAGTCCGATCACGAACAGGATCAGTACGAGCGCAATACCGATAGCCGACGCTCGCTCGTATGTGGCACGTGGAACTGCCCTACCCCTGAAGCGCTCGATCAGGGCGAACAAGATATGCCCACCGTCGAGCGGCAGCAGCGGCAGCATGTTGATGAGTGCCAGCGAGAGACTAATCAGGGCCAGGATCGCGAGAAAGTCTCGAAAGCCTTGATCGAGAATCTCGGAGGATCCCTGAACTATCCCGATTGGCGTGGCGATGTCCTCTCGACCATCTGACGTAACGATCTGTGAGAGGGATTCCCCGATCGCGACGGTTACCGTCCCGGTCTCCTTGAACGCCTCGATCACTGCGGCGCCAGGGCCATAGCTCTCGTATGTAAGCCCGGGAATGAAGCCGAGTCGGTAGCGGCCGTTGTCGAACTCGGCGGATCTGGGCCCGAGAACGACCTCCTCCCTGTCTCGTAAGACCGTGAGCGTGATCGGCTCGCCCTCGCTCGAGCGAATACCGTCGGAGACCTCATCGAATGTCGTGACGGGCGTCCCGTCGACCGCGACGACCTGATCGCCCGGCGCGAGCCCCATCGCTTCTGCTGGCGTGTCCTCGGCTACGACATCAACGGTGCGGTTTGCTTCGCTCGGGACGCCGAGCGCAAAGACGACGGCGAGCATGCCGACTGCAAACAGCAGATTCGTCGCTGGTCCCGCAGCAATGACTGCGATGCGCTTCCAAACTGGCGCACGCCAGTAGGCCTCACCGGAGATGCCATCCTCAACGTCGGTCAGCCCCTTCTCTGCACGAGCGCGGGCGTTCTCGGAGAGGTGACTCTTCTCCGTCGCGCTGCGAAGCTCGGAGAGAGCGATGCCGGCACGTTCGTTGTCAAGTGCGTGCTCGTCGAGGGTGATCTGAGCCGCAGCAAGTCGGGCTCGCAACGAGGGAGCATCGTCGAGCGCGGCGGAGAAGTGAGACTCCAGGTCACGCCCCGCGGGACGGTGCATGCCGGGGATCTTGACGTAGCCGCCAAGCGGGATGGCGCCGAGTCCGTACTCGATCCCGTTGTGCACCTTCCTCACCAGGACAGGGGGAAAGAACACATAGAACTTGCGCGGCCTCATTTGTACGGCGCGGGCGACGAAGAAATGTCCGGCCTCATGGATCAAGATGAGAAACGCAAGGCCCGCGATCGACACCAGGATGTTCATCGGCAGAGGCTCCGTGTCAGTGTTCGAATGCTCATGTCGCGAGCTCGCGAGTCTGCTCGCGCGCTACCACCCGCGCCTCTTCATCCAGCGCCAAGAGCTCATCGAGATCACTCACCACAGCACCATCGACACGGGCGAGCGTCCGCTCAACCGTCTCGGAGATTCCGAGAAACGGGAGGCCATCTTCGAGGAATGCTGCGACGGCGACCTCGTTGGCCGCGTTCAGCACGCAGGGCGCACCTCCGCCAGTCTGTCCAGCGGCCCGAGCGAGCGAGAGGCACGGGAACGCGTCCTCATCCGGTGGCAGAAACGTGAGCTCCAGACCCTCGGAAAAGTCGAGAGACGTGCACGGCGTCGGTGCCGCATTGGGAAAGGTGAGCGCGTAGGAGATCGGTACTCGCATATCCGGGTACCCGAGGTGTGCGATCGTGGCACCGTCCGTGTATTGCACGAGGGCGTGGACGATCGATGTCGGATGAACCACGGCGCGCAGCCGTTCGTAGGGCAGTCCGAAAAGGTAGTGAGCTTCGATCAGCTCGAGGCCCTTGTTCATCAATGTTGCTGAGTCGATGGTGATCTTCGGTCCCATGGTCCAGGTCGGGTGCGCAAGCGCATCCGCGACCGACACCTGTGTGAGCTCGGCTCGGGTCTTGCCTCGGAAGGGCCCACCCGATGCCGTCAAGACGAGTGCATCCACGGTGTCGATCGATCGTTCGGCGAGACATTGCATGGCCGCGCTGTGCTCGGAATCGACCGGCAGCAGCCGGCCGCCACCTCTTGCCTGAGCGGCCAAGGCGAGTGGGCCTGCCGCAACGAGGCTTTCCTTGTTCGCGAGGGCGAGATCGATTCCAGCTTCAAGCGTCGCCAGGGTGGCCTTGACGCCTGCGAAGCCGACAACCGCATTTACAACAACGTCGGGC
>JAUXJK010000124.1 GCA_030624785.1 Actinomycetes bacterium | reverse complement strand
GCGTGTGCTCGTCATCGACGAGCCACTCGATGTAGTCACTGATCGTGAGCGCGCACTCGTTGCCAGTGGAGACCCACCTGGAAAAGCCGACTCCGCGCCTCGCAGCCTCGGCATAGAGGTAGATGCCGAGCGCCCCGCTCTGCGTGACCAGCGCGACGTCGCCGGATCGGAGCTTGGTTTCCGACAGCACGGAGCTAAACGTGGCCGGCAGGTTGTCGTCGACGCTGATCGCCCCGAGACAGTTGGGGCCGCAGATCGCCATGCCCGTCGCGGCTGAGAGCTCCCGAATCGCCTCCTCATCCGGGCACCCATCAGTGATCTCGCTGAACCCTGCTGCAAAGACAACGGCGGCGCGAACGCCGCGGGCGGCGCACTGTTCGAGCGCGTCAAGAACCGACGTCGCGGGCACACAGACGACCGCGAGATCGGGGGTGAATGGCACATCGGCTGCGCTCGGGTACGACGGATAGCCGAGGACCGCGTCGTGCCGCGGATTGACGACTGCGATTTCGCCGGAGAAACCCCAATCGCGCAGAAAGCCCAGTGGACGCCCTGAAACCCGCGCCGGCTGGGTCGATGCGCCCACCACAACGACGCTGCTCGGGGAGAAGAGCGCGTCGAGTGCGTGCGAGGGATCTGGGGTTTCGATATCCGCCACAGCAGCGGATCGTAGGGGGTTCGAAACCTAGGCGACGCCGAGCAGTTCGAGAAGCGCTTCGGCGTCGGCCCCAATCCGCACCGGATCGAAACCGTCAGCCACTGGCTTGGGCGTCTTGAGACCGTCTCCTGTGACCAGAAGTACGACTCGATCGTTCTCGCCAACCTGGCCACGTTCGACCGCTTCACGCAGCGCCCCAAGCGTCACACCTGTCGCGGTCTCGCCAAAGACGCCCGTCGTTTCAGCAAGCAGCGACATGTTCAGGCCGATGGAGTCCTCGGCCACCGTGTGGATCGCGCCGCCGGTGGCGTTTGCGGCTGCGACCGCAAAGTTACCGTCGGCCGGGTTTCCGATCGCCAGCGAGCGCGCGATGCTGTCCGGACGAACGGGCACAAATGGCTCTCCCGAGTCGAAGGCCGTCGCAACCGGAGAGCATCCGGCGGCCTGTCCACCGATCATTCTTGGGCATGGTCCATCGACCAGGCCAACCTCTTTGAACTCCTCGAACCCTTGCGTCACCTTGGAGAACATCGCGCCGGACGCGATCGGGGCCACCACGACGTCCGGAAACTGCCAGTCGAGTTGCTCGGCGATCTCGAACGCCAGCGTCTTCGACCCTTCTCCGTAGTACGCGCGGAGTCCGACATTGACGAAGCCCCACGGGAGCTCGAAGGAGAGCTCGACGCTCAGTCGGCTGCAGTCGTCATACGTGCCGTCGACGGCGTAGATCGTCGCGCCATAAACAGATGTTGCAATGAGCTTCTCGGGCTCGAGGTCGGCAGGGCACAGCACTGCGGCTTCGAGTCCTTCCGCCGCAGCGCGAGCCGCGACCGCGTTCGCCAGATTGCCGGTCGAGGAGCACGAGAGCGTCTGTAGGCCGAGCTCCTGAGCTCGCGCTGCAGCTACTGCAACGACCCGGTCCTTGAACGAGTGAGTTGGATTCGCCGTGTCGAGCTTCAGATACAGCTCACCAACACCGACAACGGTAGCGAGCCGGGGAGCGGAGACCAGAGGAGTCCACCCCGGAGCGAGTCGTGGCTCTGCCGCCGGCGACACGGGCAGCAGATCTGCGTAGCGCCACAGCGAGTGCGGCCCGGTAGCAATCCGCTCGCGTGTGAGCTCAGTGCGCAGCCTCTCCAGGTCGTACTCAGGGTCGAGCGGCCCGAAGCACGCGCTGCAGACAGCGGCCTCGGTAGTGCCGTGGTCTTTACCACATGCACGACAGCTAAGGGTTGTAGCGGACATCTCAGGCTCCTTTTCTCGCTCACCATCTACCCGAGCCGAAGCTCGGCCGGAATTGGCACCACACCCGGTTTTGGATCGGGGTAGGTTGCCGAGGCTTCACAGGGCCGGTCCCTCTGCCTCTCTTGATGCCGAGCGGGCGTGCCCGCTCAAGTAGCGAGTATAACGCAGAACATGGAGTTGCGAGAACTGGTCGAAAACGAGGCTCGGGCCGCGCGAGATGCTCTGCCACATCTGACAGACGCCGGAGTCAGCGAGGCGCTCCGCGGCGCGGCAGCGTTGGTCCGCGAACGGTCCGCCTCGATCTTGAAAGCCAACAGTGACGACGTCGCGGCGGCCTCGGCCCGCCTCGATGCCGGCACACTCGATCGCCTGCGCCTCGATGACGAGCGAATCGAAGGACTCGCGATCCAGCTCGAAAGCGTGGCTTCGATAGCGGGACTCGAGCGCCGTGGCGAGCGCTGGCGCCAGCCAGACGGTCTGGAGGTTGAGGAGCGTCGTATTCCGATCGGCGTCGTGGGAGCCAACTTCGAAGCCCGTCCCAACGTGGCACTCGACATCGCAGCGCAACTTCTCAAGAGCCTCAACTGTGCCGTTCTCCGAACCGGCGGTGCCGCTCTGGCGACCGTTACCGAGCTTGTAGACGAGGTAGTCCGCCCTGCCCTTGCTCAGGCTGGTCTTCCTCCGGGTGCGGTCGGGCTCGTTCGCTCAGCCGAGAGGGAGGGTGCTCGTCTGATCGCGTCAATGCCCGAACTCATCCCGCTCGTAATCCTTCGCGGAAGCGGCGAAACTACCGAGACCCTTACTCGGGTGGCTGCCGAGCACGGCGTTAGAGCACTCGCGCACGCGGAAGGCGGTGGAGTGCTATATGTCCACGGGAGTGCCGACCCAGACAAGGCGAGCAAGCTTGTCACGGACAGCCTTGACCGCCTGGGGGTATGCAACCGATTGAATCTCCTCCTGGTCGACCGAGCTGCGGCCGCCCAGGCGCCGAATCTTGTCGCGTGCGTGCGCCGGCTCAACATCGAGGTGCGAGCAACCGAGCGCGCGGCGGCGCTGGGCCTCGATGCCCACCCGCTTGATGTCTCGATCGGCCACGAATGGGCCAACGATTCAGACCGGGTCGCGACGATCACGATCGACCTGGTCGATGATCTCAAGGAGGCTACGACAATCGCGAACGAAGAGACGTCAGGATTGGCGGCAGGGATCGTGGCTGAGGACGCTGACGCGGCCGAAAGGTTTCTCGACGCCTATCGAGGCACGGCCGCGTTCTGGCACGCGAGTACGCGCTATACGGATGGCTACGCGTTGACGGGTGCGCCTGAGACCGGAATCAACGTCGATTTCTCGCCGGGCCCTCGCGGGCCGGTCACCTATCGTGACCTGTGGTTGCGGCAGTACCGGGTCACGGGCGATATGAGCCAGCGACGGTGACAAGCCTCGTGGAATCCGCCTTTGCAGCGCCTCGACCCGTCGTCGCGACGCTTAGACCGATTCAACGGGCGACAACGTGAAGAAGCCGGTTGTCGTAAAGCTGGGATCGAGCCTGGTCGTCGACTCGGCGGGCCGTGCCCGTCGCTCGGTGATCACCCGTCGCTGCCGTGAGATCGCGGAGCTCGTTGCCGACCGAACGCCAGTCTGCGTCGTCTCGTCAGGTGCAATCGCACTGGGATTGCGCAGAATGAAGCTCTCTTCGCGGCCTCGAAGCATCCCGAAGCTGCAAGCCGCATCGGCACTCGGCCAGTCGCGGCTACAGCGGGTCTGGGAGGAGGAGCTTGCGCGACATGGTCTGCAATCCGCTCAGATCCTGTTGACGGCGGAGGACGTCGCGGATCGGGCCACATATCTGAATGCGCGAAACGCGTTGAGGGCGTTGCTCGACATGCGTGCCGTTCCCGTGGTCAATGAGAACGACGCGACTGCCACCGACGAGATCACATTCGGCGACAACGACGCACTAGCCGCACAGGTCGCCGCGCTCCTATCCGCGAGACTGCTCATCCTGCTCACCGAGGTAGAGGGCGTCTATACGCACGCTCCAGGCACTCCTGGTGCGAGCCTGATCGAGGACGGGCGCGCAGTCGATTCCGCCGAATTCAGCGGCATGTCATCTCTTGGAAAGGGCGGAATGAAAAGCAAGGTCGTCGCAGCCGAGATGGCCGCATCCGCAGGCGTTCCAACGGTGATCGCGGCGGGGCACGCCGACGACGTGATCGGGCCGCTAGTCGCGGGAGTGCCACGGGGCACGAAGTTTGCGCCAAAGGCGGAAGCACCCTCGGCCTTCAAGCTCTGGTTGCGCTTCGCAAAGCCAGTCAGCGGACGACTCCACGTCGACGCCGGCGCGGAGCGCGCGTTGAGGTCGGATGGGCGAAGCCTCCTCGCCGTTGGCGTCGTGAGGTGCGAGGGAAACTTCGACGCCGGGGACGGCGTGGAACTGGTCGGGCCAGGCGGCGAGGCGTTCGGGAAGGGCCTTGCTGGAGCAAGCTCTAGTGATATCGCCGGAAGGCCGCGGACTCTCGAGGCGGTGCACCGTGACCGTCTCGTGATCTACGAGTAAGCCCGGGCGCGCAGCTCCGCTCGGCGTCCTGAGCGCCCGCAATAATCGTTGGGCATCGTGGCGAAAGGAGCTCGGGGGAGTCGCGTCATCATCTTGCTCGCACTTGCAGGGCTCGTATTCGCGATCGCCGCTGCAGGAGCAGCCGCCGCACCCTCGCCCGATCCTGCGCCATCGCACGGCGGTGGCTCGCCCGATCAAGCTCCGGCAGGCCAGGCGACGTCGTCAGGGCAGCCTGCCGCGCCGCCCGCACCAGCACCGGCCGCGCCAGCACCGCCAGCCGCGGCCCCACCGGTCGCAAGCACCCCACCGCCGGCTGCGGCACCTCCACCACCCTCAGAGCCGCCCGCAGCCGCGCCAAAGAAGGATGAGCGATCCAGTACCCGCCCTGCCAAGAAGAAGGTGCCGCCCGCGGGAAAGAACGTCTCAGAGACCGCAACCGTTGAAGAATCGGACGGCCAACAGGGATCTGCCCCGAAAAGCGACATCCTGGCTCCTGCCGACGGCAGTCCAGGCCCGGAATCGACACCCGTCGGCAGTGGTGGGAGCGGTGGCAGCGGGACGCCGGGGGCCAACGCAGCGCCGGACGCCGGAACGCAGAGGATCGCGGATGGCACCGCGGACGGCCCTTCGTCGAGCGCCGCAGACGCGCCGGCTCCTGCGGACGCAAGGAGGAGTTCGAATGCTTTGGAGCCCATCGAGCCGGACAACTCAGCCCCCACGGAGCCAGCCGAGTCCACGCAGTCGACCGAGAGACCTACCGAATTGGTCGCAGCTGCAGCCGTCGTAGCCGTGAGCGAGAAGACCGACCTGGTCTCGGTCGTCGGTCTGATGATCGGTCTGATTGTCGCAATCGTGTTACTCGGGCTTGCGGCGGTTCCCTCGATCTCTGCGCCCGCCTCGAGCGGTATCGCGGTTGTCGCGCGCGAGCGTCGCGTGGAGATTTCGGTCGCGGGTGCTCTGCTCTTATTGATCAGCGCCGTCGGTGTTTTTTTGACCGGATAGCGCGGTCGGTCGCAGTGCCGGCTGCGTTCTAGCTCTTGTTCGGCACCTTGGGTTTCCTGACCACGACGGTGCCACTGCCGACAAGCTTCCCGAAGTTGGAGTTCTTCCGTTTGCCGAAGCCCGGCCACACGAACCATCGATAGACGCCCGGCGAGAGCTTGCGCTTGCTGCCCTCCCAGTTCCACTGACCGCTCAGCGACACGGACGGATTGGTCGGCCACGAGCTAAGAACCTTCTTCTGTCCCCGGAAGAGCTGAAGGTTGTAGAAGCGAGCCTTCTTCACGGGTTTCCACCAGAGAACAAGAGGGGCTCGAGGCGTCACCTTTGCGCGTCGTCCAAGCCGCGTACGCACCGGTGGAGTGGCAGCCAACTCGACCCCGCCCGAGCGGTTGCCAGCCTTGTCGGTGGCGTAGATGACCCACCTATGCTCGACACCATTCTTGAGACCCCTGTCGACGAACGCGATCTTGTTGCCGCGGTAGACGAGCGAGCGGGCCGCGTTCTTCTTGCCCGGAATGCGCACGATCTCAACGCGCCGAAACTGCTCTCCTCGGGGCCGCTTCCAGCTGAGCGTGGCGCGGTGGTCGCCTGCCTTGACGCGTGCCTTGCGAACGTTGGCCGCGAACGCCGCCGGCGCTGCGGCAAGCGTTACAACTGTCCAGGAGGCGCTGACAGGTGTTGGGTCGCGCTCGCCACCAATATCAACTGCCCTCACGTCGAGAACGTGCTCGCCCGGGGCCAGACCGACAACGTTGTGAACAGAGCGGCACGGGAGAAATGACGCACCATTGAGGCTGCATTCAAAGCTGTCGCTTGCAGTAGTCCCGCCGAATACGAACGTGGCATCGGGCGAATCGATCAGACCGATCGGGCCCGCGACGACAACGGTATCCGGCGGCATGTCAACCGCAAACGTCGCCACGACGGGATCCGGG
>JAUXJK010000181.1 GCA_030624785.1 Actinomycetes bacterium | reverse complement strand
GCCGCGTCGAATCCGAATCAGCTGCGGGTGCGCGAAGGTCTGGAGCGCGACGATGTATTCACGGTCGTTCTTGAACATCGCCTGACTGACACGGCGATGTATGCCGATGTCGTGCTGCCGGCGACCATGCAGCCCGAGCATATCGATCTCCATTCCGCTTACGGGCATCTCTATCTCGGCTTCAACGAGATCGCGGTTGAGGCCCCCGGAGAGTGCCTCACCAACACCGAGATCTTCCGTCGGATCGCCGCCGGGCTCGGCCATGAGCATCCACGACTCCATGACACAGATCTGGATCTTGCTCGCCAACTTCTCGATACTGATGGCTGTCGAGAGGCCGAGGTCACGCTCGAGACGTTGCGGGAACGCGGCTGGCAGCGAACTGTTTCCTATCCCACCGGAACGGCACCGTTCGCGGCCGGGGGTTTCCCCACGGCGAGCGGGAAGGTGCAGCTCTACTCGAACGAGCTTGAGCGTCAAGGTCTTGACCCGCTTCCCGGATATCAACCACCGTTCGAAGGGAGCGATGAATCGTTGCGCGAGCGATTTCCGCTTGTACTGCTGTGTCCCGCGAACCGGTTCTTCGTCAACTCGACGTTTGCGAGCCTCGACTGGCATCGGCGCAAGGCCGGCCCGTTGGCGGTCCATCTGCATCCAGACGACGCGCTCGAGCGCGGTCTCGATGAGGGAGACGCGATCGTTGTTCACAACGATCGCGGCGAGTTCGAGGCGATCGTCACTGTCGACGATGCGACGGCGCCGGGCGTGGCGTTTCTCTACAAGTCGCACTGGCCGAAGTTGCTGAAGGGCGGCGTGAACGCCAACGCGACGACGCCAGAGCGCGACGCCGACATGGGCGGCGCACCGACGTTTCACGACAATCGTGTCGAGGTGAGCGGAGTCCGCTCACGCCTGCGGGAGCGCGAGCACACCGCAGCCACTGCGTAAACCCCCGAGGCGACGGGGTGAGTCGTATTTCTGATCCGCGCGGCATGCGCAGGGTCATCCTGATTCTTGGAGCCGCGATAGCGGCCGCAACGGTGCTCGCTGCCTGTGGCGCCGAGGAGACCGTCGTGAGCGATTCAGGCGATCCCACGCTCGAACTCATTGGCGCGGGCGCGAATGTCGAAGTGACGATCGAGGTCGCCGATACCAGCGCCGAGCGTCGGCGTGGGCTCTCCGGTCGCGACGTGCTGCCGGCCGACCAGGGGATGCTCTTCGTCAACGATCAGGACGTGACGGTCGGATTCCAGATGGCTGACACGACGATTCCACTCTCGCTGGCGTTCATTTCGGATGCCGGTGAAATTCTTCACATCGTCGACATGGATCCGTGTGTTTCTACGAGCTGCGAGGTCTATGAACCGCCGCTGGCCTATCGACGTGCGCTGGAGGTCAACCAGGGCGCGTTTGCGCAATGGGGAATCGGCGTCGGCGACAGCGTTGAGTTCTCGGAGTAGCGGCTGGGCGCGAAGGTCAGCTGTCGCCGACGAGCGCGTCGAGCTCGGCTGGCGTTCGTACGTAGTCCGGCGGGAGCTCGCCGCTTGGGGTCTGTATCCCGCCTTCACACGAACGAGCGAGTCGCCCGAGGCCCAGGTGGGCGGCAACGACGTCAACGAGCTCCTGCGGCGCGTCGGACTGCACGCGCAGCTCGACTCCCGCCGCGACGAGACTGCGAGCTGCAGCCATGACTCGGGCGTCTGGGCGCACATACACCGGAAGATGGTCCTCGGCAAAGCGGGTTAGCTGGGAGCGCCAGTCGCCGACCCCGCTCGCGGCCCAGGCGTCGAGCTGTCGAGCGGCCTCGACTCGATCCTCAGATAGCGCGGCGACGTCGAGGGGGGCAATCGCGTCGAAACGCTGAGCGGCATGCGCGAGAAACGCGCTCCAGGCTGGCCGTGTGTCGCCGAACACGCCGTCGAGCTCGGCAGTGATGACACGAGCCATCACGGTGCCTCGCCTGGCAGGTCATCGAGTGCTGGGCTTGCCGGCGTCTGGCCGGCCTCCGAGCTGCTTCGAGCGCCGCGATGCGTCCGCCAGACACGCAGACCGACGAGCGCCAACACGACGCCGGCAGTGTCGATGGCCCAGTCGGTCACCGCTCCGACCCGGCCCTCGACGAACATCTGATGAAACTCATCGCTCGCCGCGTAGGCGGTGGCGACAATGAGGACAGCCCACTCGATTCGCAAGGCGCGCCAGAGCAGGAGCGCGAGTAGGGCAAACTCGCCAGCGTGCGCGACTTTTCGCAGGAATAGATCCCACGTACCCAGACCTGTGCCCAGGCCTGACACCGAGGAGAACGCGAAGATGACGGCGGCCCAGGCAATAACTGGGATCCAAGGCCACAGGCGGCGTAGGTGCATCGTCGCAGGGTAGCTACGCGTCGGGTTGCCCTCGCGCGGCCGGCGCGGCACGCAAGGGCAACCTCATCGGCCCCCGTCCACGGCCCTGGTAGGATCACCGCCACATAAACGCAGGTGGTCGGCGAAGGGAAGTCGGTAAGAAGCCGACGCGGTCCCGCCGCTGTATGGGGAGACGCATCCGCACCAATACGTCACTGGCGCGAGCCGGGAAGACGGTGCAGATGGGAGCCCCGAGCCAGAAGACCTCACGGCCGCCGCGCAACGACCCCTCGTGGAAGGAGGAATCGTGCACATTCGTTTGCTGCTCGCATTTGGAGGAACGCT
This sequence comes from Actinomycetes bacterium, assembly GCA_030624785.1. Lineage (GTDB taxonomy): Bacteria > Actinomycetota > Thermoleophilia > Gaiellales > Gaiellaceae > JAUVPB01. The sequence continues at coordinate 2,421 of JAUXJK010000181.1, read as the reverse complement.
GCTTGTTGCAGTGGTTCTGGCGGCTACCGCAGTAGCTGGGACAGACGTGAACGTCACTGTTCGCGTTGAAGGGAAGACCAGGACGCTGTTCGGAGCCACGGCGCCGTCGCTCGTGCCCGCTCAGGGCTCACTGGCCGCGGAGGCTGATGCGACGGTCGAGCTGACACGGCCGACCGTTCTCGGCGCGCTCGAGAGCGCAAGCCTGGTGGGAGAGTTCAACTACAACCTGAAGGTGTTCTCGTTCGGCTCGTTCGTTGATCGAGTCGGCCGCTTCGGTTCGGTTGGTTTGACAGGTTGGTTTTTTAAGGTGAACGGTCGGGCGCCGCAGGTGGGAGCCAACGACGTCGTCTTGAAGAATGGCGACTCCGTGCTGTGGTACTGGGCCAAGCTTGATGCGACGACATTCGCGGGGCCCGACTCGCTCAACCTTGTTCGGAAGCGCGGCTGTTTCGTCGCGCAGGCCGTCAATGCCAACGGCAAGGCAAAGCGTGCCAAGAAGGTGGTCTTTCGGCTCGACGATACGCGCCGCATTCGTTCGAAGTCGGGCCGGCTCTGCACCAGCAACTGGGAGAGCGCCCGGGTTGTGAAGCGTGGCCTCGTCCGCTCGCAGGTGTTGGTCTCGGCGGCCTAGCCCAATGCGCCGACTCGTTGCTCTTGCTGCCGTTGGGCTGGCGCTTGCCGGCTGCGGCGGAGCAGGGGAAGAGCTCCAACCTGATCCCGACGCCTCGCCGGGGGCGGCAGCTGCCGCCCCCGCGAGCCCGTCAGCCGCGCCCGCGGTCGGGCAGAGCGACGTTGCACAGGCGCCGTCGGAAGCTGCGTCGCCCGCCGGGTCGGCGCCGTCCTCTGCGGCGCGGACGGGCGCTGATCCTGTGTCGTCTTCGGTCGACGAGGAGGTTGACGGCGCGACGTTGTGGGTCACGCGTAGCGCAGGATCCGAGCTGCTCCTCTCGACCCAGGTCGAAGCTGGTGCGACGGTTGTGCAGGTGCTCGATGGGGCGGCCGAGATCGAGACGCGCTACGGCGGCCGCTACGTGACCAGCATCGCGGGAGTGAAGGAGAATACGGACAGGCAGGAGGACTGGTTCTTTCTGGTCAACGGCATCGAACCCGACGTCGGCGCGGCCGAGATCAAAGTTGCCGACGGAGACGTGATCTGGTGGGACCACCGCAGTTGGGTAGACGGTGGCGCGGTCCATCCGGCCGCCACTGTCGGCGCGTTTCCACGCCCGTTCCATCGAGGCTGGAAAGGTGCGATCAGACCGGTCGAGGTCATTGCTCCGCCGGAGCTCTCGGACTCAGCCGCCGCCATGCGGGATTACCTTGACGCCGCTCCACCGGACGAACCCGATGCGGAGCCGCACCGATTCGTGCTCGAGGTGCGAGACGGCATGAGCGGCGCCGAGCTCAGTGCGTCCATGGGGAACAAGAACGGCTCTGCGGTCACGTTCGTACTTGCGGGTACGGAGGCCGCGATCCGCGCCACTGTGGCGACTCTGATCGAGCGCCCGGAGTCGATCGCGCATCACTACAGCGCGACGTTTGACTCGGCGGGCCAGGTGATCGCCGGGTGATTGCGCCCGGGGCAGCCGGGCTCTTGCTCGCAGGTGCCGCTGCGGCGGCACTCCTGACCGAGCGCGTATGGGTCAGCGCGGCACTTTCCCTGGTTCTGCTCGCCTTCGTCCTCGGAGCTCCGGCGGCTCGACGCTGGCCCTATATCGCGGCCGCGCTCGTCTCGAGCCTCGGCGTATTCGTCCTCTCGCCGTTCCTCTCAGTACAGGGGACGTCGATCATCTGGAGTGGACCCACGGTTCCAGTTCTGGGCGTGATCGATGTCACGAGCGAGGAGCTTGTCGAGGCCGCCCTCAACGCGACACGTCTCAGCGCGGTCGCCCTCGCCTTCGCGGTGTACGCACTGCGGCTCGACCACGATGCGATGCTTGCGGCGGCGGGTCGCGTACGGCGCTCCGCATTCCTCGCTGCGCTGGCGATACGGCTCGTCCCGTCGCTCGAGCGCGACGCGGTCGGTCTCGCCGAGGCCGTTCGCGGACGAGGCCTCGAGCTTCACGGGATGCGGGCACGAGGACAGCTGGTCTCGCCACTGGTTGCGGGTTCGCTGGAGCGAGCCCTGAACCTCGCCGAGTCGATGGAGGCTCGCGGATTCGGACGCGCCGGCCGAACGCGCATGCCGAGCCCGGCCTGGCGAGCAAGAGACTGGGCGGTGGCGCTGTTCGCTCTCGCCCTTCCCGTTGGGGTGGCTCTGTGGCTCTAGTCGACGTACAGCGGCTTTCGGTCACCTACGGAGGGGCGTCTAGACCGGCATTGCGAGACGTTTCGCTCTCGCTTGGGGAGGGAGAGACGGTTGCGTTGCTCGGGCTCTCGGGTGCGGGTAAGTCGACGTTGCTGCGCGCCCTCGCGGGCCTC
>JAUXJK010000374.1 GCA_030624785.1 Actinomycetes bacterium | reverse complement strand
GGTGCGCGAGTACGAGCAAGGCGAGTCACTGCGGCGGGTCCACTGGCCGAGCTCGGCCCGCCGCGGGAAGCTGATGGTGAAGGAGCTCGAGGATGCTCCGCGAGATGAGGCGCTCGTCATCCTGGATGCTCAGGAGGGCACGGTCACCGGGTCAGGACGACATTCGTCCTTCGAAGTAGCTGTGCAGGCCGCCGGATCGATCGCTCGAGCGCACGCTACGCGCGGGCAGCGTGCCGGCATGCTCGTCAATGATCGAGCGCGCGAGTATCAGGCCATCCATTCCCTCGAGGCGGACTGGCCGCGGGCTCTCGAGCTACTAGCGGTGAGTCAGCCAACCGGCCACCACGCGCTGGCGGGCCTTCTGGAGGATGGTGCTGGCCCAGCGGCAAACGCACTCGACTTGAGCGTCGTCACGTCGGCATTGACGACGCGTCTCGCTGACCGGCTCTCGCGGCGCGCAGCGGGTCGTCGGGGAACGGCAGTTGTTCTTGTAGAACCGAACAGTTTCCTGCCCAACGCGCCAGCGGACGCTCAACACTCGCTTGACACCCAGGCGGCCTTGCTCCGACTGGCTCAGGCTGGGATTCCCGTTGCGATCGTGCGAAAAGGGGACGTGCTTCAGGACAAACTCGGGAGCGATGAAGACGCGGCGATTTTCACCACGAGTCGGCGCGAAAGTGGGCGTGTCCATGCCTAGCGGCGCGACCAGCAGATCAAGCGCGTGGGTTGTGCGATCGGCCTGGGCCGTCGCGCTGTTTCTTGTCCTCTCGGCCGTACTCGCACTGGCCTGGACACGGCTCGAGGTAGAGCGGGCCGCCACAGAGGACATCCTGCGCGTGCTCGGCCTTGCCGCAATACCGACAGCGGTCGCGTTGATAGTTCGCGGGCGGTGGGCGCCAATCGTTTGGCTAGTCGTGCTGGCCGGTGCCGGGCTTCTCGCCCTCGCCGATGTGTTCGGCATGTCGTTGCTCGACGCGCGCCCTGGCGATGAGCAGGTGGAGTTCTTTGCGCCGCTCTGGGAGAGCGTTGAGATCGGGCTTCGCGGGTACTACGAGACACGCGTGACCTTCGACCCGATCGCTCATCCCGAGATGGAGTCGATCATGCTGTTCGCGATTTTCGGCTTCGCGGCTCTTGCCGGCACGCTCGCGGCGGGAGGGTGGATGGTCCCGGCAGGATTGGTGTTTCTCGTCGGCGTCGGATGGCCGGCGACGTTGCGTGCGACCGTCGGTGGCAACTCTCTCGCGGTTGGTGCGCTCATCCTCGCCGCCTTGCTCTTCGTGTTGTTCCTCGCCGGAGGAAGGCGCGGCTCTCTGAGCGCTCTCGCACAGGCTGGCGTGCTTGGCGGTGTCCTCGTGCTTGCCGGTGTCGGCGCGACGACGTCGACGGCCATCGCAAGGGAACCGGTGCTCGACTGGCAGAGCTGGACACCCTATGAAGAGCTGCGCGACTCCGTCGGTGTTGACTACGTGTGGAACACGAGCTTCAGCGGTATTTGGTGGCCTGACGAAGAAACGGTCGTTCTCACAGTCAGTGGGCTGAGCCAGGGCTCCTACTGGCGCGCTACGACGCTCGATGAGTACAACGGCTTCGGCTGGCGTGAAGAACATGATCCTGTCCCGGTCGATCCAGGGCAGCGGCGCCTGAATCTCAGCGACGACGTGTTGCTGCCCGCGGCGGCGCAGGACGAAGAGACGTGGGTGCGCCAGATCATCACGGTCGGCGGCCTCGCCGACAACCACCTGATCGCCGCGCCCCAACCCGTGGAATGGCGGCTCCCAGCCAACACTCCGGTCGAGGTTGCGGATGGTGGCGTCGTATTCCTGCCGAACGGCCTCACGAAAGGGCAGACCTACTCCGTCTGGAGCTACGCGCCCGAGATCGCGCCGCGCGACCTTATCGAGCTCGGGTCCCAGTACCCGCCCGAGCTCGATCGATATCTCGAGGTCGTGCCAGGAACGACGCTCCCGAGGTTCGGCGGCGCCGAGCGCAATGCGCGAGTTCTCGAACTTTTCGCCACCAGCACGGACAACTTCTTGCTCCAGCAACACGCTGCGATCTACGCCGAGGCGGTCGACGTGATCGGAGACGCTCCGACGCCGTACGCCGCCGCTCTCGGTCTCGAGCAGTGGTTCCGTAACGCGGGCGGGTTCACGTACGAGGAGCAGCCCGATGCGCCTTCGGGCGACCAGCCGCCTCTCGCTGAGTTCGTGCTCGAAGGTCGACGTGGCTACTGTCAGCATTTCGCCGGCTCGATGGCGCTCATGATGCGTCTCCTGGGCGTGCCTGCGCGTGTCGCCGCGGGCTTCGTTCCGGGCGACTACAACGAGGAACTCGACCAGTGGACGGTCACCGACCGTGATGCGCACACCTGGGTTGAGGTGTGGTTTCCCGGCTTCGGGTGGCTGCCGTTCGATCCCACGCCGGGTCGTGGCGAGCTTGTCGACACGTACTCCACGTCGTCGACTGCCTTCTCACTCGAGGAGGAACAAGCAGGCGCT
>JAUXJK010000070.1 GCA_030624785.1 Actinomycetes bacterium | reverse complement strand
CGATTCCTGACGAACCCGTGGTGTTCGCGAAGTTTCCGAACGCGATCTGTGGCCCAAACGACGAGATCGTCGTCCCCGCAGCAACGAAACAGATCGACTGGGAGGCGGAGCTTGTCGCGGTGATCGGTAAGTCGGGAGCTCAAATAAGCGCCAGCGCGGCGTGGGATCACGTGGCGGGGTTCGTATGCGGCCAGGATGTCTCTGATCGCGAAGAACAGTTCCGCGGCGTGAAGCAGTTCACCTTTGGAAAGTCTTACGACTCGTTTGCCCCGCTCGGTCCCTATGTCGTCACACTCGATGAGCTTGACGACCGAGAAGATCTCCGGATCAGATGCTCAATCAACGGTGAGACTGTTCAAGACTCCCGTACCAGCGACTTTATTTTCTCGATTCCCGAGATCATCGAATGGCTGACGCGGTACGCCACGCTCAAGGTGGGCGATCTCATCTTCACGGGCACGCCCAGCGGGGTTGGAATGGCAATGGACCCACCGCGGTACCTCGAGTCCGGCATCGTTGTCGGCACCGAGATCGAGGGCCTCGGCTCGATGCGCAACACCTGCGTATCCGGCTAGCTGACTAGCCCGACTCGTTGTTGGCGGCTGGTTCTGCGCCGGTGACCGGACAACCGGGCGCGAAGCGACCTCCGCTGGCCTGAGGCTTTCTGGGTGTTGCTCGACCGAGGAACATGTTCACGACTACCGGATTCCGGGCGGTGCCCACGAGATAGGCAACGCCATCAACCCGGGACGGAGTGCCGCCCAGTCGGCACTGAACCATCCTGTCGTCCTGGGCGCGGGCCTTGACCCATGCGAGCTCAAACAGCTCGCTCGTTGTCAGATCGGTCGTCAGCGGCCGCGTCACGTCGCGACCTACGAATGGCAGCCTCGCGAATGTTCTGAGACTGACGAGTTGGTCGGCGGTTGCACGAATCACGGCCTGCTGACGCCCGCCGCGGGTGATGTCCGATTCGGATTCATCCAGGCGGTTCTCACGCACGCGCGAGTAGATAAGCGCACGCTTGCCGTCCATGGTCTGCGTTCCCGGCGAGAACTTCCATCCGTCCCACGATTCGCACCGGATCCTTGACGGAAACGGACAGTCAAAACGGTTCGAGACAATCGGGGTCGGGACATCGATCGTGACACCTCCGACGGCGTCGATCACCTCGGGGAACGAGTCGAAGTCAATCAGGGCGGCGTGGTGGATCGGGGTACGCGTGAGATTCTCGACCGTCTCGATCATCAGGGCCGTACCACCCAGGGCATACGCCGCGTTGATCTTGTCGAGGCCGTGGCCAGGTATTTCGACGCGAAGGTCACGAGGAACCGCAAGAAGCGATATTTGGTGGTTGTCGGGATCGGTACGCATCAGGACGATCGAGTCGGCCCGCCCCGTATCAGTTCGCTCGCCGCCGGTGTCGACTCCGAGGAACAGGATGGTGTGCGGCGTAGTTAGAGCCGAGCCAGGCGCCTCTGCGAGTGCCGCGAGCGCTGCCGCACCGATTCTCTCGTTGGCGTCGTTGACGCCGCCCCGGATGACAAAAAAGCTGACGATGCTCCACGCGACGATCGCAATAGCTCCCACAAGTGCAAGCCCGAGGATCCACTTCGTGAGAGACCACAAGAAGCGCCCGACTCGTCGGCGTTTCTTGGGCTTCTCCTCGACTGGCCCTCGGCCGGGTCGGCGTGGTGGGACACCGGGCGAGGATTCGAGCGAAGGAGGTAGCGGCTCCACAGCCCGCGCATCTGCCGGCGGCGGCTCGAGAATCGCATAGCCCGATTCGGCATCGCGGGGTCCCGGCGGGGCGTAGAGATCGGCGCTCGGCTCAACTGGGTGTGCCGCTTCGCCTGGGTCACCACCTCCTGGCTCCCCGTTCGCAGGTTCGCTGCTCGTGGCCCAGCCGCTGCCGATCAGTGCGTCAGGCTCCTCTGTGGACGGCTCTCCAAGCACCATGAACCCAGCCGCGACGTCGCCAACGTCACCGGGTTGCTTCCCGGCGTCTTGCGAGGGTCGAGTGACGCGTACGTCGTCCGCAGACTGAATGCGGCGCCGCGGTCGTCTAAAACGCCCGCCTCGATGAATCCGATAGGGCTTTCCGCTGCTCGGCACGGTGGCTCGCTATGGTAGCCACGCATCGTGGCCCGGACGGACATACCCCGAAGGTGCGCCACCTAATGCCACTACTGGTCTGCGCTACGCCGATCGGCAACCTCGCTGACATCACAGGGCGCGTACTTGACGCGCTCCGCGCTGTCGATCTGATCATCTGCGAAGACACGAGGCGCACTCGCGGGCTCCTGACCCACTACGGGATCCAGTCGGAGTTGATGAGTTTCGACCAACACCAGGAGGCGCGTCGGACCGCGCAGATACTGCCGATGCTCACCGAGGGACGCACGCTTGCCCTCGTGAGTGATGCTGGTCTCCCTGGTCTCAACGATCCGGGTGCTCGTCTCATCGCCGCCGCGCGCGAGGCCAACCACGACGTGACCGTCTTGCCGGGGCCGACCGCAGTCGAGGCGGCCCTGGTCTCGAGCGGGTTTCCGAGTGAGCGGTTCACGTTCATCGGCTATCTGCCGCGGCGCGAGAGCGAGCGACGCGAACTGTGGCGCGAAACAACGGGATGGGGCTGGCCGGTCGTGGCGTTCGAGTCGCCGAGGCGTCTTGGCGGCAGTTTGGCGAGCCTCGCGGCTTTCGATGCCGACCGGCGCGTCGCTGTCTGTCGGGAGCTGACCAAGCTTCACGAGGAGATTGTGCTGGGCACCGCCGTCGAGCTTGCTCACAGGTACGAGACGGCTCCGAAGGGAGAGATCACGGTTGTGTTTGATACGCCTCGCGTTGTTGTCGAGCCGGATCGGCGTGCTGCAGCGCTCGCAGTAGCGGAGTTGGCCGAGATCGGAGTCAGTCGGCGCAAGGCGGCAGGACTCGTCGGCGAGCTTGCGGGGTTGGGCGCCAACGAGCTCTACGGAGAATCACTCAACCTCTGAGGCTGTCGTGCCTACGTGCAGTGGCCGACAGGTTCCTTGGCGGCCGTTGGCGCGCAGATGTGACGAAGGCTGCGCGAGTTCGCAATCAAAGTGTGACAATCGATCTTGAGTTCGGCGCCACTTGGTGCCGCCGACTAGTTTGCTTTAGAGCACCCGCCCGGCTCTGGAGGCTCCGATGAAAAAGCTCTTTGCGCTGCTCGTATGCGCGTGCGCGACGGCTCTAGCGTCTGCATCCACCGTGTCGGCCTGGACCTGGCCGGTCGAGGGTTCCGTTGTGCGCGCGTTTGTGCTCGGGGACGACCCCTACGCCGCTGGTCAGCATCGCGGCATCGATGTTGCAGCGGGCCTCGGAGCGTCCGTGCGGGCCCCGATCGATGGGCTTGTCAGCTTCCGCGGCTTCGTGCCCTCAGGCGGTCTTACGCTCACTATTGAGACCGACGAGGGCCAAAGCGTGACGCTGCAACAACTCGCCGCGATCAGCGTCGCCAAAGGAGCGCGCGTCGTGGAGGGCGCGACTATTGGCACGGTTGGTGCAAGCATTGACGCTGCAACAACCCGGCCTCACGTACACCTCGGCATCCGAAACTCGGGCGATCGTCACGGTTACATCGACCCGTTGACGTTGCTCACGGAGCCGGGACGAAGCGCAGGAACTCCCGACGCTCTGCGGCCGTCGGCGAGCGCCGCCGCAGCGGATGAGCTTCCTGCAAGCCTTGATCGAGAGATCGAGAGCCAGCGAGTCGAAAGACCCATTCCACGTGCTGGGGCCGCGGCTGCCGACGGGCCGGCGCAGTCCTCCGCGGGTGCGGGTCAGGACGTGAGGCCCGCAGACGGTCAGAGCGCATCTGGTCGGATCACACCCGAGATCCTCGAGGCGGCACGTCCTGGCGGCCAGCCATTGCCGGCCTCACCTCCACCTGTCGAAGAGCAAGAGGGGTCGTCGACTCACACTATTCCTGAACTGTCTTCGTTCGCCGATGCTCCTCGGCCCGTGGACGCGGCACTCGTTGGCGAAGCCATTGAGAGCCTGCCCGGCTCGGATGCCGTCGCTGAGCCGGATCAGCGCGAGAGCGCTGCTTCCCCCGCAGCGGAGCAGGTCGGCGAGCAAGTCGACCTTGCGACGAGCTCTGGCGGTGCTGCTTCAGTGTCCGGGCACGCCGAGGCGACGCATCAGATCCTTGGGGAGGCTGAATCTCTGCCCTTGGAAATAGCGGCAACGGCCGGGCGGAGCACTGAGAAGACTCCGCCGCCTGGGCGTCCTCTCGGCAAGTCTGTGTTCGAGGCCGGCTCGCTCGCGGTACAAACCGAGGAATCTGACCCTAGGTTTGAGCGGGCTCATCTCGTGGTTGAGCACGCTGCCGCGCGCGATGTCCAGGAAACGTCCGTCGCGTCTCGCGACGTCGCCCAGGTCGAGATTGCCGGCTCCGGAGGGCAGATGTCCGCGCTTGGCTTCCTCGAAAACCGAAGCCAAGCGACGGTATCGGAACGCCTCGGTGGGAGCCGACCGAGCGTCGAGCTGAGCCGATCCGCCGTTGGCGCGGGGGCTCGAGCGGAAATCGTCCCGGAGAGCGCACACGCGAGCCTGGTCGCGGGCACAGTCACGAGAACGGCCGCAGAGCAGCCCTCCGAGGGGAAAACTCGGATGCGAAGCTGGGGCCACCGGCTCATGGGCGGCGGTCTGGTCGTTTCTCTCGTTCTTCTTCTGTTTCTGGCACTCGCGTGGCTGCGTTGCCCGCGATCGCTCGTGCCAGCGATGAGCCCGGACGAGCGCCGCGGGCCTCGCGCCGGCATGAAGAGTTGGCGCCCACAGAGCCGCGAGCGTTGCTCTCGGCGTGGCATGGCGCACGGGCAGTCCCGCCGGCATGGGATTGCGAGGAGCGGGCATGCGAAGGCGATTGGGTGGCCATCCCGTCGAGCAGCGACCCGACGTGGTCGCCATGGAGAGGATGGACGGAAGGCCTGCGGGAGAACCCTATGATTCAGCTCGATGTCAACCGCTCGTGCCGACCCAAAATATATTCTCGTCGCGGTTGCGTGGCCATACGCAAGCGGACCCCGCCACATCGGCCATGTTGCCGGATTCGGCGTGCCTTCCGATCTTTTCGCGCGCTACCACCGACTGAAGGGCAACCACGTGTTGATGGTGAGCGGCACCGACGAACACGGCACGCCGATCATGGTTGCGGCCGATCGCGAAGGGATATCGCCAGCCGAATTGGCAGAGCGCTTCAACGAGGTGATTCGTAGCGATCTCCGCGATCTCGGTCTGAGCTACGACCTTTTTACGAGGACAACCACGAAGAACCACTACGACGTAACGCAGGACGTCTTCAAGACGCTTCACGACAAGGGATTTCTCGTGCGGCAGACCATGCTTGGCGCCTTCTCGGCTGCGACTGGCCGAACGTTGCCAGATCGCTACATCGAAGGAACCTGCCCCAACTGCGGATTCGAGGAAGCTCGCGGCGATCAATGTGACAACTGCGGACATCAGCTGGATCCATCCGAGCTCCTCAACCCGAGGTCTCGAATCGACGGTGAGGCGCCCATATTCAGAGAGACGGAGCACTTCTTTCTCGACCTGGGCGCTTTCGCAACGCAGCTCGGGACATGGATCGGCGAGCAGGATCACTGGCGCGCCAACGTCCGCCAGTTCTCGCTCAACCTGCTGGACGAGTTGCGACCACGAGCAATAACCAGAGACCTCGATTGGGGCGTGCCGATTCCTGTCGACGGGTTTGAGGACGGGAAACGCATCTATGTCTGGTTCGATGCGGTCATCGGTTATCTATCCGCTGCAGTCGAGTGGGCCCACAACCGCGGCACACCCGACGCCTGGCGCGACTGGTGGCAGAACCCCGACGCGCGCCACTACTACTTCATGGGGAAGGACAACATCGTCTTCCACTCGCTCATCTGGCCGAGCATGCTCATGGGCTATGGAGCCGGCGGCAAGGTTGGCGACGAGCAAGGCGAACTGCAACTCCCATATGACATCGTCTCGAGTGAGTTTCTGACCATGGAGGGCAAGAAGTTCAGCTCGAGCAGAGGCATTGCCATTCTTGTCAGGGATTTCTTGGCACGCTACGACGCCGACGCGCTGCGGTACTTCCTGACTGCCGCGGGGCCTGAGACGCAGGACACAGACTTCACCTGGTCGGAGTTCGTGCGTCGAAACAACGATGAGCTTGTCGCGAACTGGGGCAACCTCGTCAACCGAACTCTCACGAGCGCATACAAGAACTTCGGAGCTGTCCCCGAACCAGGAGAGCTTCTCGACGCGGACCACGCGCTGCTTGCGGCCGTCGAAGCAGGCTTTGAGTCGGTTGGTGCCGAGACCGCAAGCGCGCGCAAACGATCGGCGCTCGTTGAGGCAATGCGCCTCGCCAGCGTCGTGAATCAGTACCTCAGCGATCAGGCGCCGTGGGCAGAGATCGAGTCGAACAAGGCACGAGCAGCCACGATTCTCTACACAACGCTTCGGGCGATCGACAACCTCAAGATCATGCTCGCGCCCGTACTGCCGTTTTCGGCACAACGACTTCACGAATACCTCGGCCACGAGGGTGACATCGCTGGCGCACTCGAGTTTCGCCAAGAGGCCGAGGGTGATGTAAATCACACGGTGCTGACAGGGAGGTACGAGGACTGGGTCGGATCTTGGAGACCGAGCGAGCTTCAGCCTGGCCAGACCCTGCGCGAGCCGGCTCCGCTGTTCGCGAAGCTCGACCCGACGACGGTCATCGAGGAAGAGCTTGCACGGATGACGGTTGCTGGCGAGACGGGCGATAGCGGCGCGGTCGACCCTACGTGATCGACACGCACGCGCATCTGGATTCGTGCGCCACGAGCCCAAGCGAGGTGATTGCGCAGGCTCGAGCTGCCGGAGTCACCGAGATCGTCACGATCGGCTCCGGCATCGAATCGTGTCGCGAGTCGATTGGCATCGCTGAGCAACATGAGGGCGTGCGCTGCGCTCTCGGAATCCACCCGCATCAAGCTGCAGACGTGAGCGACGGCGACCTCGCGGCGCTCACCGAGCTACTGGCTCATCCGCTGGCCGTCGCTGTTGGCGAGACCGGCTTCGACTTCTATCGAGACCATGCGCCCCCGTCTGTTCAAAAAGAGGCGTTTCGGGCCCAGATCGAGCTTGCCCGCGAGCTGGACAAGCCGCTCGTAGTACACAGCCGCAGCGCCGACGACTCGACGCTTGCGTTGCTCTCACAGTACGGCGATACCGTCACAGTGATCCTCCATTGCATTTCGAGCGAGCGACTCGCGCAGGCGACAGTCGATCACGGCTACTACGGGTCATTTGCAGGGAACGTCAGCTTTCCGAAAGCTGAGGAGCTGCGGCGCGCAGCGCGAATCGTGCCCGCGGACAGGCTCCTTGCGGAAACCGACGCCCCGTACCTGGCGCCACAGCCCGTTCGCGGAAAACCCAACGAGCCACGCAATGTCACGCACGTCTACGATGCGCTCGCAGCCGCTCGTGGCGAGGCCGTCGAAACGTGTTCTAGTGCCATCGATGCCAACGCCCGCAGGGTCTTCTCGCTTTGAACTCCCTGCCCATGAGGGCTGATCGACGCCTCGGCCAGCATTTTCTTGTCGATCGCAATGTGCTGAGCGTGATCGAACGGCTGGCCGAGCTTGACCCGGACGATGTCGTGCTCGAGGTCGGACCCGGGCTGGGGATCCTGACGGAACGTCTCGCCGAACTCACCTCCCATGTGCATGCGATCGAGATCGACGAACAGCTCCGTCCCCACCTTGACAAGCGCTTGCGCGGTCGTACCAACGTCACGGTGAGGTATGAGGACGCCATGACTGCCGATCTTGTGCGCCTGGATCCTGCGCCCTCGAAGCTGGTGGCAAACCTTCCCTATTCAATTGCGACTCCTCTGTTGATGGAGTCGGCGCACACGCTGCCTCACGTCAAGCGTTGGTGCGTGATGGTTCAACGCGAGGTGGCCGATCGGATCCTCGCGGAACCGGCAACCCGTGCGTACGGAGCTGTATCCGTGATGTTGCAGCTGACCGCGGGCCGCGCGGGCTTCCACCCCGTGGCGCGTACCTGCTTCAACCCGGTTCCCAACGTCGACTCGGCTCTGGTGAGCCTCAGTCGCGAACGGATCTGGGGCGAGGAATACGGATCTCTTCGTAGGCTTGTAGGCGGAGCGTTTAGCCACCGGCGGAAGACGCTCGTAAACTCGCTGGCCCTGGCGACAGACATCACAAAGCACGATGCGATTGCGGGTCTGCAGGCGCTTGGGCGTCAAGCCAACGTGAGAGCAGAGGAGCTCGTGCCGGAGGAGTTCATGGCACTCAGGGCTGCCCTGGATTCGAACACGCCATGATACGCGCCGCAGCGGCAGCCAAGATCAATCTCTCGCTGACTGTCGGAGGCGCACGCGCGGACGGACTGCATGAGCTCCCGAGCATCTTACAGAGAGTCGCCATCGTCGATCGCCTCGCGATCGAAAGAGCTGAGCACATCGTCGTCGAAGGATTCGACGACGACACGTTGGTGTGCGCTGCCCTGGTGG
>JAUXJK010000230.1 GCA_030624785.1 Actinomycetes bacterium | reverse complement strand
GGTCTCCTAACGAGCACGTCGCGACAAGTTGACTGCTCCGATTCTCGCCCTTGGAGCGTGCGAATCAGGGTGCCGCCCCAGAAGTGAGCGGTAGCCAATCCGGGTACCCGCGGAGCCTGGCAGGTTGCGATTCCACGCTCCGACGGCGCCGACGACGTCGCTATCGACGCAGCGCGGCGCTTCCGCGCTCAGTCGTGCGCGCGTTCCGTCGCAAGTACAGCCGCATCTCCTAGACCTCAATCTCAAGGCGATCGGACACTGTCCGAGCGCTGTGGACGCTGTCAGAAGTAGTAGCGCAGCGCGCTAGGAGGGGTTTGTCGCTGCCGCTGCCGCGCGCTTGGGAAGAACATACGTGCGAAACAGCGACTCACATTCCTGGCTGCAGAAGCCCTGCTCGGTGCCGTCTATCTCGATAACCCAGAGGCGTTTCGCGACGACCTGACCGCAGCAGTCGCATGGAGTCACGACCGTCTCCCAAATAGGAACCTTGATCTCCCTCCACTCTCCGCTTGCGCTCAACCCGACCCCCCATATTCGCTTCGCGCCCGTTCTTCGCTCACGAAGCCCTGCGCGATGTCTTCGCGCACCAACTCGTCGCTTCGCTCGGTTGGGTCTCCGTAGCCTCCACCACCCGGTGAGCGCAGTACGACCTGATCGCCCGACTGCAAGCGTATGTTCGTGAACTTCGACCCCGATGCGGTGCCAAAGACCTCCGTGAACGTGCGAAACTCGCTCTCGCCCTTTCGCTTCACGAGGATCGCAGCGAGCTCGCCACTCTTCCCGTCTGCAAGGCCCCACGCGCCGAATCCGGAGTTGGTTCTGTCTAGTAGCGCGTTCACGGTCACTTCGGTGTTCTCCTCGACCTCAAACACACGTTGTGTACCCAGGCCGCCACGATGCGCGCCCGGGCCACCAGAGTCGTCGACGAGCGAGTACTCGAGCACTCGCAGCGGAAAGCGCGTCTCAAAGATCTCGACCGGCGTGTTGCGGCAGTTGCCGTTCTTCACGATGATCGCATCGTTGCCATCCTGCGCTGCTGTGGCACCCCAGCCTCCGCCCTCGAGGTGGTAGTTGGCGTAGTAGTCGCCCGTTTTGGGGTGAGTGCCACCAAAGAGGAAGTTGCAAGCCGTTCCTCCCTCCGCCGCCGCTGCGCGATTAGGCAGCGCGGGTGCGAGTGCGGCGATCACCATGTCGGCGAGCTTGGGGTGCGTTTCGGTGTTTCCGCCTACCGACGGCCCTGGGTACTGGACGTTCACGACAGAGCCCGGAGGCGCAATGATCCTGATCGGTCTGTAGGCGCCGGAGTTCTTGGGTATGCCGTCGTCGGTGAGGTGGAACACCGCGTTGTAGGTAGCACCCGCCGTTACGCCGTACGTTGCATTGATCGGGCCGCGAGTCTGCGGATCTGAGCCAGACCAGTCGACGATGAGCTCATCCCCGGTGACGGTGACCTCGACGTGGAAGCTGACCGGGTCGGTGCTCACTCCGTCGTCTTCCATGCGTTCGCCGAACGCGTACACGCCATCCGGAATCGCTTCAATCTCGGCGCGCATCCAGCGCTCGGAGTAGTCCATCAACTCGTCAGCAGCCTGGTCGATGAGCTCACGTCCGTGGAGATCGAGGAGCTCGTGCATCCGACGCTCGGCAACGCGCAACGAGCCGATCTGCGCATTCAGATCGCCCCAGGTGTTTCGAGGCGTGCGGTGATTGGCCATGATGAGCTGCCAGAGCTCCATGTCGTGCTCGTCTCGCTTGACGATCTTAATGGGCGGAATCCGCAGGCCCTCCTGGAAGACCTCCGTGGCATCGGCCGCGAAGCTTCCGACTGCCATGCCCCCGATCTCAGCGAGATGGCCCACGTTCGCCACGAACCCGAAAAGCTCACCCTCATGAAATACGGGTCGAATGACGGAGTGCTCTGGAATGTGGGCGCCACCCCGATATGGATCGTTGTGCAGTACGACATCGCCCGGCTCGAACGAATCGACACCGAGCTCCTCGAGTGTCCAGCGAACGATGTACATGCTTGCCGCGATCTGTGCCGGGCAGAACTCGGCCTGCCCGATCATGTTGCCGCGCCGGTCGAAGACGACACACGAAAAGTCGAGGCCCTCGTTGAAGATCGGCGAGAACGCCGTGCGAATCATCGTCAGGCCCATCTCTCGACAGACATTGACGAAGGCGTTGTTGAGAACCGTGAGGGTGACGGTGTCGGTCATGATCGCGTGAGGTCGAGGATGCCAGACGCGAGTCGCTTGAGGCGCCATTCGGGAGGGACGACGATCGTGGAGTCCATCGAATCAACGACGATCGGGCCTTTGATCTCAGCGTCGAGATCAAGGGACTGGCGGTGCAGGACGGGTGTAGCTATGAAGTTGTGTTCCGGAAAGAACACCTGTCGTGTCGCGGCGTTCTCATCGACTCGTGCGCTCGTCAACAGCTCTCCTTCCAGCTCCGCCGGAGCGCCCGTTGCGATGACCGTGAGCTGCACGAGTTCGACTGGGATTCCGTCGAGTCGGTAGCCGTAGAACTCCTCGTACAGGCGGCCGTAGTCAACGTAGATTGCCGCCAGCGCATCGTCATCGATCGGGCCGGCCGGGACGATGACCTCCTGCTCGTAGTTCTGGCCCTGATAGCGCATGGCAATCGAGCGTTTCATCTGGGGCGCGGAGTCTGTCCCTTGTTTGCCGAAGTCGGCGCGAGCCTGTTGCTCGAGGTTCGTGAACATCTCGTCGAGGCCCGCGGCCGTAGCCCGAGAGTCGGTGAGATAGATACTGCGAACCGCATCGACGCGAACGGTCGCCGCCAGAGCACCGAACGCAGATCCAAGGCCGGGGCTTGGCGGAACGAGAACGCGTTCCATTCCGATCGAATCTGCGATCTCGCAGGCGTGCGTTGGGCCCGCGCCTCCGAGTGCGACGAGTGCGAGTCCCCGCGGATCGATTCCCTGCTCGACGGTGACGATACGAATGGCGTTCGCCATGTTCTCGTTCGCGATGCGAAGCATTGCGGAGGCCGTGGCGGTCTCGCTCATGTTCAGCTGCGCCGCGAGCGAGGTGATCGCTGCACGACCCCGATCGGCGTCGAGTCGCATCTGGCCGCCAAGGAAGAAGTTGGGATCGAGACGGCCGAGCACGACATTGGCGTCGGTAATCGTCGCGTCCTCACCACCCTGGGCGTAACACGCCGGTCCTGGCACTGCGCCGGCGCTCTGCGGCCCGACCTGGAGGAAGCCACCTGGATCGACCCAACCGATCGAGCCGCCTCCGGCGCCAATGGTCCGGGTCGACACGCTCGGCACGCTCACCGGAAAGCCGAATTCGATCTCGAAGTCGGATGAGTAGAGAGGTTCTCCATCGACGATCAGACAGACGTCACAGCTCGTGCCACCCATGTCAACGGCAATCGCCTGCTCGGCGCCAGCGGCGCGCGCGAAGTGAGCGCCGCCGATAGCCCCGCCGGCGATGCCGGATAGCAGCAGATGCGCCGCGCGCTCGCGTGCGTTGACGGCGAGCGCATGACCGCCATTCGATTTCAACAGCGCCCACGGACGGTCGTCACCATTGGTGGCGAGCGCCGCTGAGACTCCGTCGACGTAGCGTTCAACGAGCGGTCGCAGATAGGCATCGACAGTGACCGTCGTCCCGCGCTCGTACTCGCGCCAGATCGGCGCCACCTCGTGTGAGAGCGAGATCGCGAGATCGGGGTAGCGGGCATGCAACGCGGCGCGAGCGGCGATCTCGTGCTCAGGATTGAGATAGGAGAACAGGAAGCAGATCGCTACGGCCGGCGGTTGGCCGTCGGCACCCAGACGCTCCTCGAGCTGGCCAATCAGGTCGTCGAGGTCGAGCGGCAACAACGGCTCGCCCTCTTCGTTGAGACGCTCGCGGACGCCGATGCAGTCTTTTCGACGAACGAGTGGGGTCGGTTTCTTCCAGGAGAAGTCGTAGTGGTACTTGCGGTTGATCCGCTGGATGTAGGGGATGTCTTCGAACCCCTTCGTCGTCAAGTACACGACTCTCGCGCCGTTGCGTGTCAGTACGGCGTTGATGCCAATCGTGGTGCCGACGACGGCGAAATCTATGTCCTGCGGCCGAAGGTCGGCCGCGCGCAGCGCAGCGCTGATCGCTGCGACGGGATCCGCTGGATCAGAGGGAACCTTCGAGACTCGCCACGAGCCGTCGCCGTCTACGGCGACAAGATCGGTGAACGTTCCACCTGTATCGATTCCGACGCGAACGCCCATGGGCTGCAGCGCACTCTACAAACGCTTCCGATGAAACGGGGTGGCCAGTTGTCGGTTGGTCGCGGCGTGTGCATCAGCGAAGATGTCAGCATGCGACATTCTCAACGCCTCCAGAAACACGAGGCAGGCGAGATTCGTGCTTGAACAGGCTCGTGCAGAGCTTGCGCCGTC
>JAUXJK010000318.1 GCA_030624785.1 Actinomycetes bacterium | reverse complement strand
GATGTCGTTCTTTCCGCCGGGTCTCTTCTCGGCCCCGCCCAGGTAGGAGCACTTGCTGCAGCCGGATTGACCGAGGTGCAATGCACGAAGCGGCCGCGTGTGGGCATAGTCGTTACCGGTTCCGAGCTACGCGCCCCGGGGACGACCCTTGCACCAGGCGAGCTCTATGAATCGAACGGTGTGATGCTCGCGGCGCAGCTGGTCAGTGCCGGCGCTGTGCCAGCGCAGCTTGGCGTTGTGCCAGATGATCTCGAGGAGCACGAGCGAACGCTAGAGAGGGCGCTCCTGGGATTCGACATGGTCATTACGTCGGGCGGTGCGTCTGTGGGGCCGCACGATCTCGTCCGCGAAGTTCAACGCGGGCTTCGGGTCGAGGAGGTATTCCGCGGTGTCGCGATGAAGCCCGGGAGGCCTGTTAGCTTCGGCGTGCGGAAGAAGCACCAGATCTTCAATCTTCCAGGCAACCCGGTCTCCGCTCTCGTGTGTTTCGAGCTGCTCGTGAGGCCGGCGATCCGCGCCCTCCTGGGCATGGCCGACCCGCTTCCACGGTACGAGCGCGGCACCCTTGCTCAGGAGGTCTCGCTGATCTCCGAGCGCGAGCATTTCGTTCGGGCACGCCTCGTTGCCACGGAAGGGCTGCCGAAACTTGAGGCAGGCGGCTCGCAGGAGTCCCACATGATTGTGACGGCCGCTGCTGCGGACGCTCTTGTCCGGATGGATCGGGGCACCGGCGTGGCCGCGGCTGGCACTGAGGTGCCGTTCCTTCCGCTCGTCTGACAGGAAAGACATCTAGTCTGTGCGGCGCGTAAGTGCTGCGACCGAAGGAAGTCGGCGTCTAGTGTGGGCTGGGTACGGGGCGTAGCGACGCACGAGCACCGCTCCGATCTGCATGGCGCAGGCGCACCAAACGGCCAGTAGCAGCACGAGCGGGATCCCGATCGTGCGCGTCGACACGAGGGTAAGCGTGTACCAGAGACTGTCGACTCCGAGGCCGAATCGCGAGATGAGCGAAAGGACGAAGAGGGCTGGGCCGACAAAGCCCACCAGGTAGAGAGCGAGCTGCAGGCCAGCGGGGCGATCGCGGAGCTGCGGGAGCCATAGCCATGCGTGGAGCGACGGCAATACGAAAATGAGCGCAAATGGATTCACGAACGCGGTGGCCAGCGCGGCTACGCAAAGCGCGATCATTGCGGCAGCGTGGCCGGCGAGTGCCGCCCCGTCGTCAGTTTCTCGTCTAGCTCGCAATCGTGGCCACGCGAAGGCGTATCCGAAGAGGCCGAATAGGCCAAGGGTTACCAGCGCGGCGATGTCCCACGTCGTAGCTGCGGGTAGATCCGGCCGCAGCGCCCGTCCTCCGGTCCCCGATGGCAAGACGTCAAGTGCGGCGAGGAGGTAGACCGCCGCGGCGAGCCAGATCGTCACTCCAATGCGAGAACGCAGGCTGCGAAGGCCCGGCGCGATGTTCAGCCTGCGACGCCTGCAACGCGCAAGGAGGTCGACGGCGGCAACGAGGACCGGCAAGAGGCCGGCGAGTAGCGTCAACGCAATGGCCCAGCCGCGTAGCGCTCGGCCCTCCAAGTAGATGTAGGCGGCTGTGCCGCTCGCGACGTCGGCGGCTCCATCGAGAGTGCCAACGAGGCTCTGCGCGGCCGCGCCGGCGTCCCGGAGTGCTTGGACGTCGATCTGGCCCGGCCGATTCGCGTCCGGCGACAGCGGCTCGTCGTCAGCGGTGCTTAAAGTAACGGCTGAGATTCCCGCCTCTGCAAGCGGCGCCTCGTCGGTGAGTGTGACGGGTGCTGCTAGAAGCAGCAACTGCATAAACGCCCCGGGCACGCGAGCCCGCGAATCGGTTGTGTCAACAACGCGGGCGTCCGCCGTAGCCACAAGGACCGGTGAGGCGAAAGAGCTCCCGTCGCCACCGAAAGTAATTCGAGCCTGCCCGGGCACCCCGAGAGTGTCCAGATTGACTACAGCGAGTGCGCGCGACGGAGAGAATGGGCTGTCCGCATCGACACCGCTCGCGGCGAGCTCCACCGCCCCAGCGTTGCCGGTTGAGGCACCATCAAGCGAAACGAAGACGAGCGTGTGGTCGAGAGACGTCGTCCCAACCTGGCGCGCGATCTGAAGAAGCACCGCCGTTCCTGTCGCGTTGTCGAGCGTGCCAGGCGACAGGCCATCGTTGTCACGATGGGCAACAACCACAATCGTTCGAGACGAGCGGCCGCTCTCGCGCGGCGGTAGCGAGCCGACGACGTTGATCAGCTGGCGACGGCCGAGCCCCGCAAGATCCGCCTCGAACGAGACCTGCTCGACGGTCAGACCGGCGGATGCCATCTGATCAGCGACCCAGGCTGCCGACTGAATGTTCCCGACTCCACCGGGAAGACGATCGGGAAAGCGCGACGAGAACGTCTCCGCGTCGGCGAGTGCGGCCTCCGCGTCGAAACTCGCCGGCAGCGACGGCTCCGTCAAGGGGCTCGGCTCGGTCACGCTGAGCGCCAAGATGGCCAACGGAACGAGTACGAGGGCCCACGCTAGACGGTAGAGCCTCCCGCTTATGGGTCGGGCAACTGAGCCCTGCCTCGCCGGCTGCGGGACTTGAACGTGAGGGCCTGGCGCGTGGAGGGCCATGCGAGGCGGGCTATAGTAGTGCCAATGGCCGGGCCAGTGGGCGCAAGTCGAGCTGCGTCTTGAGCGGATCGACAATTCTGCTCGTTGACGATGAGGAGTCAATACAGCGACTTCTCACCTTTCCTCTTGAGAAGGAGGGCTTCCGCGTACTCCAGGCTCGCGACGGCGAAGAGGCTCTCGAGAGGTTCGGGCGAGAGACGGTCGATCTTGTCGTACTCGATATAATGTTGCCCAAGGTCGACGGGCTCGAGGTGTGTCGGCGGCTGCGCGCAGAGAGCATCGTGCCGATCATCATGCTTACGGCTCGAGACGACGAGGTCGACAAGGTTCTCGGGCTTGAGCTCGGTGCCGACGACTACATAACCAAGCCATTCTCAATTCGCGAGTTCCGTAGCCGCGTTCGCGCCCTGCTGCGTCGGGCCCAGTTGTCCTCGGCTCCGCCCCAAAGCGACGAGGTTATTGAGATCGACGGCTTGCGCATTGACGTGCCGCGCAGATCGGTCGAGGTGAGGGACGAAGACGCCAGTCTCACGTACGCCGAGTTCGAAATATTGCGGGCGCTCGCATCCGACCCGGGACGTGTTCTGACGAGGCCCATGCT
>JAUXJK010000085.1 GCA_030624785.1 Actinomycetes bacterium | reverse complement strand
TTCAGCTCGCGAAGATGGCAAAGCTCGTGGATCACCACGTAGTCGAGTACCTCGAACGGCGCGAGGAGAAGCCTCCATGAAAACGACAGCGATGCTTTGGCAGAACACGAGGCCCAGCGTGTCTTCGGATCCCGAATCGTCAACTTCGCCGCTACAACGCTGAGAAGCGGCGCTTCGTCGGAGACGTGACGCTCGATGCGAGCTCGAGCTTCGCGTCGGTACCAGTGCGTTATCGCTGACTCGGAGGCGACTGGCTCGTCGGCGTGCATTCCGTGTCCTGTTAGGACGAGTACCCCAGTCTCTAGCTCGGCAGTCGGGCCGCGAGTCGGCCGACTCTTAGTTTCGCGCAGCTCGATCGGTATCGAGACCCCATGGAGCCAGATCACCCCTGGTCGGTTGAGCCCGAGAACCGGCTCGCGGCGCTCGATTTCGTCAAGTCGTCTGAGCTGTCGAGAGATCCAGTCGTGCTTCTCGGCGAGTATGTCCACTACTCGACGCTGCGACATTCGTCGCGATAGTACGAGCTCTATTGGCTGGTTTGGCGCCACCGTCACCCGCGGGTGACGAGCGCGAGGTGATCTGCGCACTCGTACTTCGATCTCGCGGCCGTCGATCACTACCCGTCGGCTCGGGAGCTCTTCGAGCGTGCTCGCGCTCACTGAGTTTCGTGCCCGGCGCGAGCCGTGGTAAGGAGCTCATCCCACGTCGAGAGCTTTACGCGCGGACGTCCCTCGGCCTCACCCCGCTCTCGCTCGAGGGTGTCGATCGCCTCCCAGCCGCTGTACGCAACAACATCGATCCCTCGACCGGCCAGGAGCTCCGGCAGGGCCTGCGGGTCCTTGGGGTTCGTCTCATCGCCAAGTCGGCCCGCGAGCGCGTCCTCGATGAGTAGGTCGGCCGTCTCGGTGGCGTCCTTCTTGTTGGTGCCGATTACGCCAGTTGGGCCCCGCTTGATCCAGCCGGCACAGTAGACACCAGGCTTTGGTTCGCCCGAGTCGTCGAGAACACGCCCCAGTTCGTTGCGGAACGTCGCGCGGGCTTCATCGAATGGAACGCCCACGACGGGTACCCCGCGGTAGCCGACGCTCCGAAACACGATTCCGCAGTCGATCGTTTCGCGCTCGCCCGTCGGAACGGCCCTCGCTCGGCCATCGTCTTCCGCGACAAGTTCGGTGTGGGCGATCTCGATACCCTCGACATGTTCCGTTCCAAGGATTGCGACGGGTGACGCAAAGAAGCGCAGGCGGATGCTTCTCGATGCGCCTGAGGGCTCTCGCACAGCGAACTCGCGGAGGAGATCGACATTGCGCTTCGTCGTCCCGGGTGCGTCGGCTAGTTCCGCCTCGCTGATCGCATCGAGTTCGAGATCTTCGGGCGCCACGATGATGTCTGCGTCAGCCATCTCGCCAAGCTCTTGCACCTCAGTGGGCGTGAACGCGCCCTGTACTGGCCCGCGGCGCCCCAGCACAAGGATCTCTCGAATCCCTGACCCGACGATCGCGTCGATCGCCGCGTCGGTCGTGTCGGTCGGTGACAGCTCGTCCCTGGTGAGCGCAAGCATGCGTGCGACGTCAACTGCCACGTTTCCATTGCCGATTACAACGGCCCGCTCGCCGGAGAGATCGAATGAAAGGTGCTGGTAGTCGGGGTGTCCGTTGTACCACGCAACGAACTCGGTCGCCGCCCACGAGCCGGGAAGCTCTTCGCCCGGTATGCCGAGACCTCGGTCGGTCTGTGCTCCGACCGAATAGACGACGGCGTCATACAGCTCTTCCAGCTCGGCGACACTCACGTCCTTGCCGACATCGATGTTGCCGAGGAACCGAAAGCCATCGCGCCCCGCGATCTTTTCGAAAGCGCGCGATACGGCCTTGATCTTTGGGTGATCTGGCGCGACGCCGAGACGCACGAGACCCCATGGCGTCGGCAATCGATCGATCAGATCGACCTCGACATGCGAGCCGGAGGCGAGCAGGTGGGCCGTCGCATAGAAGCCGGCCGGCCCTGATCCGACTACTGCGATGCGGAGTGAACGAGGTTCAGGCATTGGGAGCTTTCGCTATTGGCGCTCGACAGTGAGGTAGTCCTCGTCATTGGGTGCCCGGGTCATCTGCCAGTAGTCGACTAGACGCCACGGCATGATCGAGACCACGCGGCCGTGTTTGTTGCGATACCACGTGTCCATTCCGGGGTGAGTCCAGATCATTCCCGCGTGCTCGGTGTCCATGCGTTCGTTGTAGGCCTCGTAGGCGTCTTGCCGGCACTCTATTGACGCGAGATTCTGCTCGAGCATGTTCATGAGCGATGCAAGAAGGTAGCGAACCTGGCACTCGGCGATGAACACGATGCTGCCGCCATGAGCGAGGTTCGTGTTCGGGCCATAGAGGCAGAAGAGGTTCGGGAAACCCGGTACGGTCAGGCCGAGGTACGCGCGGGAGTCGTCGTCTCCCCACAGATCGTGGATCCGTTCGCCCTTGCGGCCGATGACCTCCATGGGCCAGAGCAGACGCGTCGCTTCGAAGCCCGTGGCGAGCACGATCACGTCGACCGGGTGCTCCTCTCCGCTCTCCGTGACGATGCCAGTGGGCGTAATCCGCGCAATTGGTTCTGTAATCAACTCGACGTCCTCGCGACACACAGTGCGAAACCAGTGGTTGTCGACCAGGATCCGTTTTCCGTACGGTGGGTAGTCGGGCAACACCTTGTCGAGCAGGTCGGTGCGATCCCCGAGTTCCTCGACGATGAAGTCGGTCAGGAACTTGCGGTGGCGGTCGTTGCGCGCGCTCACCGAGCGTTCGGGATACTCCCACTCAGGATCGCGCTTGATTGTCGGGTGCAGGTGGTCGCCAAAACGCCACGCGAGAGAGAAGCGGTACCAGCCTCCATAAAACGGAACGTTCTCTAGCAACCACTGTTTCCCGGGCGTCACCGATCGGTGGTAATCCCGACTCGGGATTGCCCACTGCGGCGAGCGCTGGAAGATCAGGAGTCGTTCAGTCGCATCAGCGGTAGTGCGCGCAAGTTGCATGGCGCTCGCGCCCGTACCGATCACCGCGACGCGCTTGCCTGAGAGATCGACGTCGTGTCGCCAGCGAGCAGTGTGGAAGGCTGGGCCTTCGAAGGTCTCGAGTCCCTCGAGATCCGGCATCTTCGGGCGATTCAGCTGGCCGACCGCCGAGACAAGAACGTTTGCGGTCGCTGTCTCCGTCGAGCCGTCCGGTAGCCGCAACTCGACGCGCCATTGCGCCGAATCTTCGTCGTAAGTCGCTCGCTCTACCACGGTGTTGAAACGGATCTGCTCGACGATGCCGAACTCAGCTGCGCACGTCTCGAGGTAGTTCGCGATCTCCTCGCCGCTCGAGAAGTAGCCTGACCAACGAGCGTTGGGTCGGAACGAGTACGAGTAGAAATGGTTCGGAACGTCGCAGCCGACTTCCGGATAGGTGTTCTCGTGCCACGTGCCGCCCAGTTTGGGATTCTTTTCGACAACGCTGTACGGGATGGCCGCAGCCTCGAGCTTCGCTGCCGCGCAGATGCCAGACATGCCGGCGCCGACGATCAAGACGTTGAATGTGCTGAGCTCATCTGGCTCGGGTTGTTGGCGCCAGGCCGGATCGCGCTCTCGCACTCCCATTTCCTCGAGCAGCATCGTCGTGTACTCGCTCGGAACCGATTCCCCCACGCACACGTTCATCATCTCGGCGTACATCTCGTCCGACGGCTCGAGCGGCGGTTGGAGATGCTGCTCATGGAATGCGAGAATCGCGTCCGCAGCGGCAGCTCTGATCTCTTGCTGCGTCGTCTCATCCAGGCCGCCGGATTCGTCGGCAAAGAAACTCATGTCCCGCTGCGGCAAATACGGCTCCTGGATCCATCTTCTGTCGCCGGTGAGGTGCACGAGCACCATCAACAGCACAGGAATGTCGGCCTCTTTCAACGCGTCGTCAAGCTCGCTTCTTGAGACGGGGATCTGCTCGATCGTGGCCACGTATCGATCCTACTGTTCTACTGCAGACACGCCTGGGCTAACCGAGCGGCCAGCGTGGATCTACGTGCCGCCTCCCGGCGCCGCAGCCTCTATCGTCTGATCTCCCAGATTGACCAGAGACGGCTGGCGTGGCGCGAGCATGTCTCGAGGAGGTTTGACGTGAGCACGTTTACGAAGGAGACGCGCATCGACGCCCCCAGGGCAGAGGTCTGGAAGGTTCTTGCCGACCTGGGTTCCATCGAGAAATGGAATCCGGGTGTCGTGAGGTCGTATTCGACCTCCGACCAACCTGGTGGGGAGGGAGCAACTCGCCACTGCGACGTAATTGGAATGGGCGGGAAAACGGCTTTCCTCGAGGAGCGTGCGTTCGACTGGCGCGAGGGCGAGGGTTTCAAGATCGACATTTATGAGACGAACCTGCCGATCAAGAGCAACGTGGTGACGTTCACCGTGGCCGATGACGGAGACGCCACGCTCGTCAAGATAAGCCCCGACTACAAGCTGAAGTTCGGTCTAATCGGGGCGATGATGGACAGGCTCATGGTTCGTCGCCGCTTTGAACAGGGTATGGAAGAGTTGGCCGCTGGGCTCAAGCACTACGTCGAGAGCGGCGCCGAGACGTCTGAGTCGGAGACTGCTGGTGTCTAGCGACAGCGTGACCACCCACTACGCTCGGACTGGCCTTTCAGAGGCGATCCGTGCTGGTCTCGAGTCACGTGGTATCGATCCGACAAGGGCCACGATCGATGATCTCGGGCCTGTAGACGAGTTTCACGTCGGTGGGCGAGCTGCCTCCCGGGAGCTAGCCGAACATCTTGATCTCGCGCCTGATCTCGCAGTAATAGACGTGGGCTGTGGCCTGGGAGGGCCGGCCCGTTTTCTGGCCCACGAGTACGGATGTCGGGTCAGCGGTATCGATCTAACGCCCGAGTACATAGACACGGCACGGACGCTCACCGAGTGGCTAGAGCTGGGTGACGCGGTCGATTTTCATGTTGGAAGCGCACTCGAGATGCCCTTTGACGACGCGTCGTTCGATCGGGGACTCATGGTTCATGTTGGGATGAACATTGCCGACAAGCGATCGCTGTTCCAGGATGTTGCTCGCGTCTTGCGTCCCGGCGGAGTGTTCGGTGTCTACGACATCATGCGGCGTGCTGAGGGGCCACTCACGTTTCCTGTTCCGTGGGCCGGGGGATCGGAGTCCAGCTTCGTCGAGAAGCCCGAGATCTATGCCGAGGCTCTCGAGGCTGCCGGCTTCGAGATCATCGAGGAGCGCGACCGTCACGCGTTCGCCATCGAGTTCTTTGATGCGCGACGTGCGCGTCAGGAGCAGATGGACGGCCTTCCGCCTGTCGGACTCCACCTACTCATGGGTGAGTCTGCGCCAACGAAGCTCGGCAACATGGTGAAGAGTCTGCGCGCAGGTGCGATCGGACCCTATGAAATCTACGCGCGAAAGGTCTCTCACCAGCCGTCGTAGTGCACGGTCTCTTGCCAGGGAATCCGCTTCCGCGGTGTGAACGGACGGGTTGGGTGGCCAAGTGGCAGGAGCGCGACTAGCTGGACCGAGTCAGGAAGCGACAACTCCTTTTCTTGACGGTGTAGGCGCGGATCCGCGAGGGACGCAAACATACCCTTGGCAGGGCGGAGGGCATCATGACATGTTGGCGCGGCGTGGTCAGCCGCGTTCGAGCGGCAGCGAATCGTCAGCCGCCCATTCGCTCAGCGATCCGTCGTACAGGCGAGTCTCGTCGAGCAGCCCGAGTGCCGAGATCACGAAATCGACGACGGTCGCTGTGATTCCGCCGCCGCAGTAGCTGACAATCCGCGTGTCGTTGCCGACGCCGCGCTGAAGAACGTCCTGACAGGCTTCAGCAGGGAGGAAGGCGGTTCGCGATCCGTCCAGAAACGAGTCGAACGGAAGGCTCACGCTTCCGGGAATGCGGCCCGGCCGCCCGTACTTGCTTGGGGTGTCGCCACGAAACAGCTCTTCCGAGAGCGTATTGACGAGAGTCGCTCTCTGGCGCTCGAGCACTTCGAGAACGTCGTCCGTCCTTGCCAATAGATGCGGGCGCGGCCGGGCAACGAACGTGGCTGGCGGGTAGTTGGCAGCAGTCTGTGACGCAGCGTTGCCCTCGGCCAGCCACTGCTGGAAGCCGCCATCGAGTACCGCGACGTTGTCGAAGCCAAAGAGTCGAAGGAGCCACCAGACTCGTGTTGCCCATGCCGGTGTACTCGTCGAGTACAGAACAACGTTCGTGCCCTCGCCAACGCCGTGCCGGGACATGGCGGCGGCGAACTGCTCTGCCGACGGAACGGTAAATAGGTGTGGGGCATCGGGGTCAGAAAGTTCTTCCTGCAGGTCAAGGAAGCCCGAGCCCGGGATATGTCCGGCGTCGTACTCTTCCCGACCGCTCACGACCGTGTAGGGAACCCCAGCGCCCGGCTCGGCGGGCAGGAGTGCGGTCGTGCAGTCGAAGATCCTCAGGTCGGGTTCGTCGAGACGAGCAGCGAGCCAGGGCGCGTCGACCAGATGTCTGAGTCGGCCCATTGAGAGGGAGAGACTAGCTCGCGCTTTCGAGCCGTTTCCGAACGCCCGCGAGTTGCTCCGCTAGCGCGGCGGGTAGCCGGTCGGCGAATTGCTCGTAGTACGCGCCTATCGCGTCCATTTAGGCTAGCCACCCGTCGGTATCGATCCTCGTGAGCTCGTTCATCGAGTCGGCCGGGATGTCGATTCCCGCCAGATCAAGAGCATCCGGCGAGGGGACGAGACCCATGGGTGTCTCGGTGGCATCGCCACTACCTTCGCAGCGTTCGAAAACCCACTTGAGGACGCGGCTGTTCTCGCCGAAACCGGGCCAGATGAACTGGCCTCGCTCGTCCTTGCGAAACCAGTTGACGTAGAAGACTCTCGGGAGACGAGCGCCGGAGCGCTGCCCGGTCTCGAGCCAGTGACTCCAGTAGTCGGCCATGTTGTAGCCGCAAAACGGGAGCATCGCCATTGGATCGCGCCGGACCACCCCAACAGCGCCAGTAGCTGCCGCAGTCGATTCGCTACTCATGATCGACCCGAGGAAAACGCCATGCTCCCAGTCGCGCGCCTCGTGGACCAGTGGCACGACGGTTGAACGCCGACCTCCAAACAGGATCGCGCTGATCGGAACGCCCTCAGGGTCCTCCCACTCCGGCGCGATGACCGGGCATTGGCTTGCAGGCGCTGTGAATCGGGCGTTCGGGTGCGCGGCCGTGGATGCGGCATCCGCGAACCACTCGTTGCCGTGCCAGTCAGTCAGTGTGGCGGGCGGAACTTCGTCCATTCCCTCCCACCAGACGTCGCCTTCGGGTGTTCGTGCGCAGTTCGTGAAGATGCAGTTCTCGCGCAAGGTGAGCATTGCGTTGGGATTCGAGTCCATGCCCGTGCCAGGAGCGACACCGAAGAAACCAGCCTCGGGATTGATGGCGTACAGCTGCCCGTCGTCGCCGAACTTCATCCACGCGATGTCATCGCCGACGGTCTCGACCTTCCAGCCCTCGATGGTCGGGTCCAACATCGCAAGGTTGGTCTTGCCGCAGGCACTCGGAAAGGCGCCCGCAATGTAGCGAACATCGCCGCCCGGCGACGTAAGCTTGAGAATGAGCATGTGCTCGGCGAGCCAGCCCTCATCGCGCGCCATCACGGATGCGATGCGCAGTGCGAAACACTTCTTCCCGAGCAACGCGTTCCCGCCGTAGCCCGACCCGAACGACCAGATCTCACGGGTCTCGGGGAAATGCACGATGTACTTGTCGTCATTGTTCGTAGGCCATGGCACGTCGGAGACGCCTGGTGCCAGCGGCATCCCTACCGAGTGCAGACAGGGGACGAAGTCGCCGCCTCCGAGCGCGTCAAGCACCTCTTGTCCGACCCGCGTCATGATGTGCATGCTCGCGA
>JAUXJK010000050.1 GCA_030624785.1 Actinomycetes bacterium | reverse complement strand
ATCGCCGGCGGCGATTCGAAGCTGCCATTCGACGAGGTCGATCTTCCAGACGGCCTCGGTTATCGGATGCTCGACCTGCAGGCGAGCGTTGAGCTCGATGAAGGCGATGTCGCCGTTGTCTGAAACGAGAAACTCCGCGGTCCCGGCGTTCTGGTACCCGATTGCCCGAGCCAGGGTCGTCGACAGGATCGCGAGCCGGTCTCGTTGCTCAGCTGAAATGGATGGGCTAGGCGACTCCTCGATGAGCTTCTGATGGCGTCTCTGAATGGAGCAGTCGCGCTCACCGATTGCGAGGATCGCTCCGTGCGAGTCAGCGAGAAGCTGCACCTCGACGTGGCGCGCGCCTTCGAGGTAGCGCTCGAAGTAGATGCGATCGTCGCCGAAAGCGGCGGCCGCCTCGCGTTTGGCGGCTTCGACCGCCGAGCTCAGCTCATCCGCGTCTCGGACGAGGCGCATGCCGCGGCCGCCGCCGCCAGCCGAGGCCTTGACGAGTAGTGGATAGCCAATCTCCTCCGGTTCACCGCTCGCCAGCAGAGGGATGCCCGAGCGTGCCGCGAGATCGCGTGCCGCGAGTTTGTCGCCGGCAAGGCGTAGTGCCGCGGGGGGCGGACCGACAAAGACGAGACCTGCTTCTTCAACAGCCGACGCAAAGCTCGCCTGTTCGGCCAGGAATCCGTATCCCGGGTGAATCGCGGTCGCTCCGGTAGCGCGGGCCGCTGCGACGATCTCGTCAGCGGCGAGATACGAGTCGATCGATGCGACCGCGTCCGCAGACCGCGTGTGGAAACTGTTGCGATCGTCTGGGGTGGAAACCGCGACAGTGCCGATGCCTAACCTCTCGCATGTTCGGATGATGCGGTGAGCGATCTCTCCCCGGTTGGCGATCAGAACTCGCTCGAAAAGCGGCACTGCTAGCGCCGCCAGCTCGGCGGACGCTTCTCGAGGAACGCGCGGAGACCCTCCTGAGCTTCGGCGGTAGCACGTACAGAAGCGATCAGCTCTGCTGTGGCCTGGCCTGAGGGACGTTCTTGTATGAGCCGTTTCGCAGCCCGAACGGCCTCGGGGCCGCCGGCGAGAATCTCGCCGATCACGTGGTCGAGTGCCTGATCCAGGTCGTCCGATATCTCATGAACGAGGCCGATGGCGACAGCAATGTCTGCCGTGAAGCGCTCGCCTGTGAGGAAGTATCGGCGAGCCTGTGCCGTGCCGATCCGTTCGATCACGAACGGCGAGATCACTGACGGAATCAACCCAAGCTTGGTCTCCGAGAATGCGAACACGGTCTGTGAGCGGCTCAGCACGATGTCACAACACGCGACAAGGCCGGCCCCGCCGCCCATTGCGTGGCCCTGAACGACCCCGATCGTCGGCGCAGGGCAGCTGTCGAGCGCATTGAGCATTGAACGCAGTCGCTCGGCGTCTGCACAGTTCTCCGAGTACTCGAGATCAGCAGACGACCGCATCCAGTCTGCGTCGGCACCAGCCGAGAAGCTCTTTCCCTCACCGCTCAGAACAACGGCTCGCGTGTCGCCGACATCCAGGAATGCTGCATGGAGATCGGCGATGAGCTCAGCATTGAACGCGTTGCGCCGGTCTGGGCGATCCATGATCACGTGGCACACGTGACCACGCTCTTCGACACGCACGGTGCTCATTGGCCGAGACTCTAGTTACATTGACGGAATGATCAAGGGAACTCTCGCGGCTGCCATCACGCCGCTTCGCCCAGACGGCGGTGACTTCGACGATGCCGGGGTCTCGGCGGTCGTTGACTTCCTTGCCGAGTCTGGCGTGGACGGTGTCCTCGCGCTAGGAACCACCGGCGAAGGAGTCCTCTTCGCACCATCTGAGCGCGAGCGCATTGCCCGTGCCTACATTGACGCGGCCGGGTCGCGTATCGACGTCGCGGTGCACGTGGGCACGCTGGCGACCATTGACGCCGTGCGCCTCGCTGAACAAGCTGCCGCAGACGGTGCGAGTGCGGTGGCAGCAATTGGTCCGCCGTACTTCGCGTATGACGAATCAGCGCTGTTTGAGCACTTCCTGCTGATCGGGCGAGCCTGCGCTCCCGTCGACTTCTATCTCTACGAGTTCGAAGCACGCGCGGGGTATGCGCTGCCGCTCGACGTGATCGAGCGTTTGAGGGACGCGCTCGACAATCTGCGCGGAATCAAGATCTCGACGACGCCGTGGGAGAAATTCTCCCCGTATCTGTCGGTCGGGCTCGATGCGTTCTGCGGCCCCGAGGCGTTAATCGAGGATGCGCTTGCACACGGCGCGATCGGCGCAGTCTCCGGGCTAGCTTCAGGCTTTCCCGAACTCGTCGCCAACCATGTCAACAATCCGACTCCGGCATCGAGCACGACGTTGGCCGCATTGCGAGCAGAGCTGTCGCAGTATCCGTTCCACGCAGCTATGAAGCGGGTGCTGATTCGCCGCGGGGTTGAAATCGAGGACACCGTCCGGCGCCCGCTACGAGCTCTGACTGCCGAGGAGACCTCGGCGGTCGACGCAGTCGTCGACTCGGCGCTCGAGTAACGACTACATGCGGAAGACGCCGAACTGCGTCTTCTCGATCGGCGCGTTGACGCTGGCCGCAAGTCCGAGGCCCAGCACCCTTCGCGTGTCCAGGGGGTCGATCACGCCATCGTCCCAGAGTCGTGCGCTCGAGTAATAGGGATTTCCTTCGGTTTCGTAGGTTGTGCGAATCTCCTCGGAATCGGTGTCGCCCACCATTGATAGAACGCTCGCCGCCTGCTCTCCGCCCATCACCGAGACTCGGGCGTTGGGCCACATCCAGAGTTGGCGAGGCCCGTAGGCGCGCCCACACATCGCGTAGTTGCCCGCGCCATAGGAGCCCCCGATCATCACGGTGAACTTGGGCACCTGCGCGCACGCTACCGCCGAAACAAGCTTTGCACCGTCCTTCGCGATTCCGCCGGCTTCATAGTCGCGTCCCACCATGTAGCCAGTGATGTTCTGCAAGAAGAGCAATGGCACGCGACGCTGGCAGGCGAGCTCGACGAAATGGGCTCCCTTCAGGGCAGACTCGGAGAACAGCACGCCATTGTTCGCGAGGATCGCTACGGGATAGCCGTGGATGCGAGAAAAGCCGCACACAAGCGTGTCGCCGTAGCGCCGCTTGAACTCGTGAAATCGGCTTCCGTCGACCAGCCGAGCAATGATCTCGCGCACGTCGTAGCTGTGTCGCTCGTCTTCGGGAATGATTCCGTAGATCTCGGTCGGGTCGTACAGAGGGTCGCTTGATGCTTCGATCGTCCATGGCGGCTCGGGCGGGCGCCAAGCCATGTGCTCGATCGCCGAGCGGGCCAGCGCAAGCGCGTGCTCATCGTCTGCCGCGAAGTGATCGGCAACGCCCGACACGCGCGTATGCACGTCGGCGCCTCCGAGTTCCTCGGCACTGACCACCTCTCGTGTCGCGGCTTTGACGAGCGGCGGGCCGCCCAGGAAGATCGTGCCTGTTCCTTGAACGATGATCGCCTCGTCGGCCATGGCCGGGACATATGCGCCGCCTGCCGTACATGAACCCATCACGACCGCGAGCTGCGGGATTCCGTCGCGTGACATGAGGGCCTGGTTGTAGAAGATTCGCCCAAAGTGCTCGCGATCGGGGAATACATCGGCCTGCAACGGGAGGTATGCCCCTCCCGAATCAACCAGGTAGATACACGCGAGGTTGTTCTGATGCGCAACCTCTTGCGCTCGCAGATGCTTCTTCACTGTCAGCGGGAAGTACGAGCCGCCCTTGACGGTCGCGTCGTTCGCGACGATCACGCAATGGCGCGAGGCGACCACCCCAATGCCGGTGACGATGCCGGCGGAGGGAGCTTCGCCGTCATAGAGGCCGCCCGCAGCGAGGGCATTGAGTTCGAGGAAAGCCGTGCCCGGATCCAGGAGCCGGTCGATGCGTTCGCGAGCGAGAAGCTTTCCGCGCGCCTGGTGCTTTGCGATCGACTCCGGTGAGCCGCCCCGCTGGGCAACTGCAAGGCGTGAGCGCAACTCGGCGACGAGCGTGTGCATGTTCGCAGCGTTGCGCGCGAACGTCTCCGTGCCTGACTCCAGCCGTGACTCGAGGGTGCTCATCACCAAGCAGCCTAGGAGGTGCGGCCGATTACAGCCCGTTCATAGACCGCGTAGGGAACCATCGCACACAGACACGGTTCAGCCAACGACTCACTGATTGGCTTGGAGCTGGCGTCAAGGGCCCACGGAGACGGCAGCTAGCGGGACGCTGTTGTC
Organism: Actinomycetes bacterium; assembly: GCA_030624785.1. GTDB lineage: Bacteria > Actinomycetota > Thermoleophilia > Gaiellales > Gaiellaceae > JAUVPB01. The sequence continues at coordinate 5,398 of JAUXJK010000050.1, read as the reverse complement.
GAGTCGCCCAGACAGATCTGGCGGCCGGCGTTCTGCGCTCGCCCGCCACGGCCTTCTAGCCGATCGACACCATTCGCTCGAGCGCGCCACGAGCGCGAGCTGCGACGCCTGGGTCGACGTCGACCTCGTAGCGCTCCTCTCGGAGCGAGTCCCGCAGCTTCTCAGGCGTGATCATCTTCATGTATCGACAGACTGCGTCTTCGCTCGCCGCTTCGAACGTTTTCCCAGGTACTTCCTTGCTTAGGCGGTGCAGGATTCCTGTCTCCGTGGCAACGATGAAGCGCTTCTTTGGTGAGCGGGCCGCGAACGTGACCATGCCCTCAGTCGACAGAATGTGGGTCTTGTCGTTGCCAAACGCCATGCACTGACTCGCGCAGCCGCACTCCGGGTGCACGAGCAGTTCCGCGTCTGGAGCCTCGCTCTGCCAGCGCTCAATGTGTTCGGGTTTGATGCCGGCGTGCACATGGCACTCGCCGAGCCAAACGTTCAATTCGCGTCCGGTAACGCGTTCGAGCCACATTCCAAGGAACATGTCTGGAAGGAACAGAATCTCTCGGTCCGCGGGAATCGCTTCGATGATGGCCTGAGCGTTTCCGGAGGTGCAGCAGTAGTCGCTTTCGGCTTTTACTTCAGCCGTTGTATTGACGTAGGAGACCACGATTGCATCCGGATGTTCAGCCTTCCAATCGCGCAGCTGGTCGGCCGTTATCGAATCGGCGAGCGAGCAGCCAGCGTCTAGATCTGGGATCAAGACGGTCTTCTCTGGCGAGAGGATCTTTGCCGTCTCAGCCATGAAGTGCACGCCACAGAACACGATGGTGTCGGCGTCTGTTGCGGCAGCCTCACGGGCTAGGCCGAGCGAATCTCCGACATAGTCAGCTACGTCCTGGACGTCTGGCACCTGGTAGTTGTGGGCCAGTATCACGGCGTTGCGTTCGGCTGCGAGCGCTCGAATGTCGACATACGCGCTTGTGGTCGTGGTGCCCATCAGACCGTCACCTCAAGTGAGACGTCGAGTGCCGGGGCCGAGTGAGTGAGTGAACCAACTGAGATGAAGTCGACTCCCGTTCGCGCGATCTCGGCCACCGTGTTGAGATTTACGCCTCCCGACGCCTCGAGCGGAATGCGGCCGTCCACCACAGAGACGGCCTCTCGCATCATCGGAACACTCATGTTGTCGAGAAGGATGCGATCGGCCTGCGAGGCCAGGGCCGCCGCGAGCTCAGTCATGTCTTCAACCTCGACAGTGATCTCGAGCTGTGTGCGTTCGCGCGCCTGCGCCATCGCGTCCGTCAGCGTCCCTGACAGCAGAAGATGGTTGTCCTTGATCATGAGGGCATCGTCAAGGCCGAGTCGATGATTGCTGGCACCACCGCAGCGGACCGCGTACTTCTCGACGTGTCTCAGGCCGGGCGTGGTCTTGCGCGTATCAAGAATCGTCGCGTTCGTTCCGCGCGTGGCCTCAACGTATGAGTGCGTGAGCGTTGCAATTCCCGACAGGTGCCCGAGGAAATTCAGCGCTGTTAGCTCTCCTGTCAATATCGTTGCCGCCGTGCCTTCAAGCGACATCAGGCGCGTGTCTGCTTGCACCCGCTCGCCGTCACGTACAAGGGGAGTAAGCGTCGGCGAACCGGGAAGCGTCGCGAAAACAGTCTCAGCGATCTCCAGGCCCGCAACGACTCCCGTCGCCCGACTCACGATCATGGCTGAGCAGGTGGCCGTGGGGGGGACGATCGCGCTGCTCGTGGCATCGCCACGTCCCACGTCTTCGGCAAGCGCAACCTTGACAAGCCGAGAGATCTCAGACCGCAGCTGGGCTTCACCGATCGCAACATCGTGTTCCGTTGCCTCAGGTTGAGCGATCTGTGTCGTCATCGGCTGGTCCCCGTCGGTGGTTTACGCTTGGTAGTCGAAAACCTGTGGCCAGAGTTTATCACAGTTCTCGCCTCACAAGCGAAAACGGCTGCTAGCGTTGAGTACCGCCGTCCGCGAGGATGTATCGAACCGCGATGACTGAGCAGCCGTCTCGAGCGACCCACGTCAGCCTTGCCGCCGTACTCCAAGTACGACAGGGTCGTCTGCAGACGCTCCTTTGGCGGCGCGCCCAGGATCCGTACAGAGGCGATTGGGCGCTGCCCGGCGGATATCTGGCGGAGCGCGAGGCCCTTGAGGCGTCGATTCGCCGCCACCTCACACAGAAGGTCGACGTCGGCGAGGTCGCCCACTTGGAGCAGCTGACGACGATGAGCGAGCCGAGCCGGCACCCTGACGAGTGGCAGCTTGCGACGGCTTACGTCGGCCTGGTCGCGAGCGATGTCGACCCGACCGTGCCGGCGGACACTGGTTGGCACCCGGTTGATCAGCTGCCATCTCTTGCATTCGATCACGGTGAGATCGTGCTGGTTGCGAGAGATCGCCTGCGCGCGAAGCTTTCGTACACGAACATCGGTTTTGCGCTTGCGCCGATCGAATTCACCGTGTCGGAGCTGCGCGAGCTCTATGTCGCAGCGCTGGGGCATGAGGTGACGGCGACGAATCTGCAGCGCGTGCTCGTGCGGCGGGGGGTTCTCGAGCCAACCGGAACCAGACGGGAGTCCGGTCCTGTCGGAGGCCGGCCGCCCGCGCTGTTTCGATTCTGTAGGCAGGAGCTCGAGGTCACGGATCAGTTCGCCGTTCTACGACCGCCGGGTTCAGGCGCCTGAGGGTGTCCTCTCACTCGTTTGTCGGCATCGTCAAGTCTGGGCCATCCACGTTGTCACTTGGTGCTGGCCAGCGGGCCGAGATGGTCTTGATCTTCGTGTAGAAGCGCGCGGCGTCGGGCCCGAACAGATATCCCTCGCCGAACTTCGAGCGCTTCAAGCCGCCGAAGTTGTGGTAGCCGGCAGGCACGGGTACGGGCACATTGACGCCGATCATCCCGACGTCCACCTCTTCAAAGAAGCGGTGCGCAGCGTGGCCGTCCCTGGTGAACATCGCAACTCCGTTTCCGAACTCGTGGTCGTTGACGAGCTGGATCGCCTCGTCAATATCGCCAGCGCGGACGATGCCTCGCGCCGGGCCGAACACCTCTTCGCGATAGAAGCTCATGTCAGGACGGACGTGGTCGACGAGCGTGCTACCGACGAAGAAGCCATTCTCATAGCCGTCGAGTTCGAAGCTGCGACCGTCGACTCGGAGTTCGGCCCCATCTGAAAGCGACTCATCGATGAACCGCTCTACAGTCTGCTTCGATTGCCGCGTGATGAGAGGGCCGAAATCGGCTTCGGTGTCGTCGTAGGGGCCGATCTTGAGGGCTTCGACGCGCGGGACGAGTCGCTCGACCAGAGCGTCTGCGGTCTCTTCGCCCACGGGCACGGCGACTGATATCGCCATGCATCGCTGCGCAGCAGATCCGTATCCCGCGCCGATGAAGTGATCTGCGACGAGATCGAGATCGGCATCGGGCAGAACGATCATGTGGTTCTTCCCGCCGCCAAACGCCATGACGCGCTGGCCGTGGCGGCAACCCTCTTCGTAGACGTGCTCGGCGACCTTGGTGGAGCCCACGAAGCTGACAGCCGAGATCCCTGGATGGCTGAGCAGTGCATCGACCGCTTCCTTGTCACCGTGCACCACGTTGAATATGCCGGGGGGAAGGCCCGCGCGTTCCCAGATGCGTGCGAGTTCTACCGGCGCTGACGGCACGCGCTCAGAGGGCTTGAGTACGACCGCGTTGCCTACTGCCACGGCCATCGTCGACATCATGATCGGGACCATGGCCGGAAAATTGAATGGTGAGATCGACGCAACGACGCCCAGCGGTTGTTGGATAGAAAAGTTGTCGATCTCACCGCCAATGTTCATCGAATACTCGCCTTTGGTGAGGTGCGGCATTGAGCATGCAAATTCGATCGCCTCGACGGCTCGTTGAAGCTCGCCCTGAGCATCGCTCAGTGTCTTGCCGTGCTCGCGTCCGATCAACTCGGCTAGTTCGTTGCGCGCAGCGAGGAATTCGTTGCGGAAATTGAAGATGATCTCGAGCCTCTTGGCGATCGAGGTCTTTGCCCAGGACTTCGCTGCGAGTGTCGCGGCGGCAACGGCATCGTCGACGTCTTCCGCGGAGGCGTAGTTGCACTGGGCACTCACCTCGCCCGTGGCTGGGTTGTAGACGTCTCCGAGGCGGCCGCTCCGTCCGGTCACGCTTTCGCCTCCGACGAAATGTTGCACGTCGCTGCTCATGCCACTACCTCTCTGTCGTTTGCATCGGAACGGTCGTCTCGTCAGGCGTTGTAGGCCGCGGGCGCCCAGTTCATCGTCTTGTCGACGAGCCTATCGAGTGCGCGCACCGAGAGCTCGATGTGCTCCTCGAGTGTGTCTTCTTCCTTCTCGTGCGACAGCCCTCGCAAGCTCTGCACGAACATCATGACGGTCGGGATACCGGCGCGTGCCGTCTCGATCGCATCGTGACCAGGGCCGCTCGGCATTCGATGTGACTGTCCCGCAACCTCGTGGATCGCCTCGTCACAGAGTTCGATCAGCTCTTGGTCGAAGTGCGTCGGCGAGAGTCTGAGAATCTCCTCCCATTCGACATCGACGCGTTCTTCGTTCGCGATCATGTCACTCGCGCGTCGCGCCTCGGCATGCATGGCTGCGAGCGGCTCCGCTTCGACATGTCGTTGGTCGATCTCGACAATACATTGACCCGCAACGGCCGTAACGATGCCCGGGACCGTCACGACTCGGCCGACCGTTCCGACTCCGCCGCCACGACGTGCGATCTCTCTGATCTCCAAGAGGAACCTTGCGGCTGCGGCTGTCGGATCGTGCCGGTTGCTCATCGGAGTCGAGCCTGCATGCGCAGACTGCCCCGAGAAATGAACGCGGTGGCGCTCGATGCCGGTCGTTCCAACTACGGCCGCAAGAGGCAGCCCGAGCCGCTCGAGAACGGGGCCCTGTTCGATATGAAGCTCGAGAGATGCGACGGCCGTCTCGAGCTGTCGAGCGGCATCGCGGGCTCGATCGATGTCGACGTCATGAGCTGCCAGTGCCTCGGCGAGGCGCGTTCCGTCGCTGTCCCGCATGTCTCGTAGCTCATCGGGGTCGAAGTTTCCAGAACAGGCGCTCGAGCCGATCAGGCTTCGGCCGAAGCGTGCGCCTTCCTCGTCCGCCCAATCGACGACCCGGACGGTGAGGGCGGGGGCTCCCGCAGCTGCAAGTCGCCGTAGAGATTCCAAGCCCGCCAGCACGTTGAGTGAGCCGTCGAGCCAGCCGCCTCCCGGTACCGAGTCGAGGTGTCCGCCGATGATGATCGACTCGGGTCGCTCACCATGCAGAGTCGTCCAGATGTTGCCGGCTTCGTCGCGCTCCACCTCAACGGGCAGATCGGCGGTCAATTCGACGAACCAGGAGCGAGCTTGCT
>JAUXJK010000102.1 GCA_030624785.1 Actinomycetes bacterium | reverse complement strand
CGCTCAAACCGTTCCACCGGTTTCAGCTGGAATCGGGCACCGAGAGATCTCGCGTTGAAGGAATCGGCTGAAGCCATCGATTGAAGGCGGTGGTACTCGGCGTTCTGCGAATCGAGCACAGTCCGCTCCGCAAGCTCAGGAGGAAGGTACGTGAGCATGTAGCTGAGAGCGACGAGGACAACGTCAAACTCGCGATCTGCCAGCCATAGATGAAACTCGCGCCGCGAGGAGCGGTTCAAGAAGAAGTTGGACTGAAAAGCGCGCCCGCGCAGCACGTCGAGGCGCGATCGCGCGAGTCGCCAGGCTGGGTGTGGCTGGCGTTGCGTGAATACGCCGCCAGGTGCAAGGTCATGAAGGGTCTCAATATCTTCCTTCGCGATCTCGCCGTGCTCAACGCTAAAGAGAGAGACGTCCCAGTCTCGTTTGACGAGCTCCTGCATGAGGTTGTAGGCGCGGAGTCGCTCGCCGCTCATCGGGGGTGCCGGGGAGGTGTGCGTCAGAAAGAGAATTCGTCGGCGGCTGCTCATGCCATGACCCTGTCATAGAGGGCGCGATATCTCGAGACCATGACTTCCAGCGAGAAGTGCTCAAGCGCGCGCTCGCGAGCAGCGGAACCGATGCGTCGCCGAAGGTCGGCGTCCGACACCACGCGCGTCAACGTGTCGGCAAGGGCAGCGACGTTTTTCGGTGGGATGACCAGGCCCGTCTCGTCATCGGGTATCAGCTCGCGAACGCTGCCGACATCGGTAACGACGATCGCGAGCTCGGCGAACATCGCCTCGATGATCGACAAGGGGAGCCCTTCGTAGCGGGACGGAAGCACGAAGACATCGGCTCGCGCGAGCTCCGGCCGGGGATCGTCGAGCCAGCCAACGAACGTGATGCGATCGCTCAGGTCGAGGTCGGCGGCTTGGGACTCCAAGCCGGCTCGATCGGGGCCGTCGCCGACGATCCGGAGACTGACGCCTTCGACGCGAGCAAGGGCATCGATCAGAAGGTCAAAGCCTTTCTGCTCGTGCAAGCGCCCCACTGATACCGCTGAGACTTCAGCATGAGCTGAGGAGCGGTTGGGCTTCTCTAACGGGTCGCTGGGACGTGCGTTGTGGATGACCTCGATTGAATTCGACGGTAAGCCCACCCAACCCTCGAGTACTCGTGCTGTCCGATCCCCAACCGCCACATGAGCGTCGAGGCGCTGAGTGAGTTGCTGTTTGATCGCGATCTGGAGCTGGTTTGCAGCTGGAATCGGTAAATGCTCGACCGCGATGACGGCCGCATCGGCGGTCATGAGCCCCGCGAGCGTGCCCCACGGACACGCGTATGGGTGCCGGAGATTGATCTGCACGATGTCGGGCTTGACCTCTCGAAAGGCGCGCCAGTGCGCGTAGCCGGCTCGGACGCTGGTCTTGTTGCGGGCCTGCGGAAGGATCATCTGCTCGGCGCCCACCAGGTCGTCGGAGACCCATGCGACCACGTCGGGATTCATTCCGGCGACCGTGATCCGGTAGTCCTCTCCAAGCCCAGAGAGAAGAGATCGAAGACTTTCTTCGGCTCCACCTATCTCGATCGCGTCGAGGTATGCGAGAAGGTGACGTTGTGTCACGCTGTCGTCTTCTCTTCGTTCGCTGCGGGCATGCGTGCCGCACGGCTACGACGACTCAAGGCGACCTCATAGGCTTCGAGGTGCGCCGCGCCGGTCTCTCGCAGACTTGGCGGCGCGGGCGGCGGTGGCGGCAGAGCTCCGTCGAGCGCGGCGATCCAGGCGTCGACGGTCCGTGGCACGGTGAGGCCACTGGCCGTTGAAAGTACAGAGGCTGCAAGTTGGGGAGTGTCAGACGCGATAACGGGGGTGCCCAATGCGCGCCCGAGATGAAGGAGGCCGCTGTCGCTACCACCCGTGTAGGGCAGCAGGATCGCGTCAGAGGCTGCGATCGCAAGGTGCAGATCGTCGTCGGTGGCGTACCCGAGTCTGGCGATCACGTTCGGATGGCGGGTGAGTCGATCAACCACGTCCTGTTCGCTATCGGAGTGCAGCTCGCCCATCAGGAGTAGCACTGGAGCGCGTTCGCCAAGCTGTTCCCAGACGCGTGCGAGCAGCTCGTAGCCCTTGTACGCCCGAATGAACCCGAGAGCGGCGAAGACCCTCCGATCTTGCGGCAGTTCCAGTGAGTGTCGGGCCGCTCGTTGGTCGATGATGCCCGCCTCATCGGTCGCAGGATGTTCGATCACAACCGGATCGACTCCGCTCAGCTCTCTCGCCAACTCCGCGGCCGGCTCGCTATGAACGATGACCACGTCGACCGCATCGTAGATTCGTGCGAACAGGGCGTTGTCGCGCGTTGAGCACTCATGAGGGAGGACGTCGTGAGCTGTCCACGCGATCGTAGTCTGTCGTCTCAGAAGCCTGAGGAGCAGCGGGTCGAGGCGCTTGTTGATTGCATGCTGGAAGTGGACGATGTCAGCTCGGCGCTCCCGGGCCGCGCGCATCACGGTCGGAGCGCTCCTCGACCAAACGGCCAGATTATCGGCGTAGAGGCGTATTCGGCCAGGGCGGTCCGGGCCGAAACCCTGGCGCGGCATACGCGACAGGATCGGGTAGTCGCCGTCGTGCTGGGTTACCGCTTGAGAGCCAAGGATCGCGACGTCGGCGCCCGCGCTGTGCAGCCCCCGAGCGATCATGCGCGTGTACGCGACGAGCCCGCCGCGGGTCGAAGGATCGACGAGTAGCGCTCGTGGGCTACGCATGACTGCCTCCGCGTAGTCGGGCATATCGGAATACGGCTACCCGCTCAGCCGAGTTGAGGCCAGTAATTGAAAATAGAGCCATGTACAGAACCATCATCGCTGCGCCAGCACCGACCACCGGGCCGATGCCATTGACATCCGCTTCGAGAAACGCCCAACCAAGAGCCGCGGTCGCCGCGCTCGGGACGATGTGAGCACGAACGAGCGACGTGAGCCATGGAAGGAGCGATATGTCAAATGTTCTGGCGATGAACGGCATCGCAAGAACCACTCTCACCAGCGCCGTCGAGATGAGTGATCCGAGGGCAACGCCGACGATTCCGTACTTGAGTCCAAGCGCGATGCTCAGCGCGAGATTCGCCGCAGCCTCGCCACCGAGCGCGAGTGCCGGGTATCGGAACGTCCCAACGCCCATCAGCATGCGGATTCCGACGGCAGGCAGCATGGCGAGGGCAGCATTCGCCGCGAGTAGGACGACGATGGTGCCTGCGTCTTCGAATCCATCTCCGACCCACGCGTCAACCGCTGGGCTTGCGAGCAGCCCGATAGTGATCGCGATCGGGATAGCGAGCGCAAGCGAGATGCGGGTGCCGGTGAAGATCGCTGAGCGCAGACGAGCCTCGTCGCCTTGAGCTGCAAGTTCGCTTGAGAGCGGGAAGAACCCGTCTGTCAACGGGTTGACGAGTTGTGTGCACGCCAGCGCGAGCTTCTGGCCGACTGCGTAGACCGCCGCCTCGGGGATTCCGACCACGAGTCCAACCACCACAGGATCGAGTCGAACGGTGACGATGGTGGCGAACTCGCCAAGTGAGAACCAGACCGACATGCCGGCCAGGGGACGCACGAGCCTGCGCTGAAATAGGCGAAACGAGAGGACAGGACCGCCAAGCAGCCGGCGCGCGATCACGTACCGCGCGAGTTGCCCGAGTAGCGCGATGACGACGGTCACTATTGCCAGCTCGATGAGACCCCCGCCGAGAGCGAGCACGATTACCCACGCGGCAGCCTGGCCGAGAAGCACGACAATGAGGGTCATGTTGATCAGGTCGTAGCGCTGGAGACCGATCAGCGTGCCGCCGAACGTGTCGGACGGAATCGAGACTGCGAGATCAAACGTGATGAGCAGGCAGACCACGAGCGCCGCCGCCTCGAGTTCTGGGGGGACGTTGAAGATCGACGAAAAGAAGATCGATATGACGACGCCTGCGGCCAATGCGATGACACCTGGGACCGCGAGAATCCAGAACGAGGTCGCTACCGCTTGTCGGAGCTCTTGGCGCGTGCCGACGGCGTTTAGTTGGGCAACTTTGCGAACGGTGGCACCGCCAAAGCCGAACTCAAGAAGCTCAAGATAGAGCGCGAGTGAGCCGACGAGAACCCAGATGCCATACTCAGTTTTCCCCAGGCTTCTGACGAGCACCGGCGTGACGCCGACGGCCACGAGAATCAACGATGCCGCGTACATGTAGTTCGTGATGACCGTTCGCCTGTACCGAGCCGGGACAGTCGGGGGTTCGCTCTCCTGTCTGCCGCGGAGGGGCGTAGGTCGAGCTAGCGTGTCGTTTGGTGTGTCCATGTGTCTAGCGATTCATCGGCGATCCAAGGAGCCGTCTGGAGAGCGGAGGGAACGTCCGGAGGGCACGTATTGCGTGCGCGGCGCGGACCCCCCGGCGACATGGTAGGCAAGTGCCGGGCCGGCCCTGTCGCCGTTCTCGTCCTGGGCCTGATCGCGCTCTTCGGGCACGTTGTCTATCCAGCCTTGCTTGGAGCTCGGACGCGTCGCCTACGGGATGTGGATCCACCCGATGCCGATTGCGAGCCGGACCTCACGGTCGTCATCCCTGCCTTTCGTGAGGCCAGCGTCATCGAGGCCAAGATCGACAGCGTTTGTGACAACGGGTATGAGGGGCGTCTCGACGTGATCGTCGTGGCCGAGGACGACCCTACGGCGACCGCCGCCCGACGTACTTCAGCGCGGGTTCTCTCGTTCCCGGATCGCCTCGGGAAGGCGCAGGCGTTGAACGCGGGGATCGGAGCCGCGCAGACAGAGATCGTGGTGTTCACCGATGCGAACAATCCTCTCGAACACGGTGCGCTCGCGTCACTCTCGCGTTGGTTTGCGGATCCGACGGTCGGTGCGGTAGCCGGCGAGAAACGGGTCGAGGGCAGCGACGGCGAGGGTATTTACTGGCGATTCGAAAGCTGGCTGAAGCGGCGGGAGAACCGCACGGGAAGCACGATTGGCCTCGTCGGCGAGCTTGGCGCGATACGGGCGCCCATCTTTCAACCTTTACCGGCCAAGGCTGTCGTCGACGATCTCTGGATCGCGCTCGATGTGATCGAAGGCGGGTACCGCGTCGTCTACGAGCCACAAGCCGTGACCCGCGAGGGCGGCAGTGCCGTGCTAGCCGAGGAGTGGGAGCGACGCTCGCGCATCATCGCAGGGCTCATCGACCTGCTGGTGCGCAGACGGCATCTCCTGGTTCCCGGTCGTTCCCCGGCGACGTTTCAACTCTGGGGCCATCGACTGGTTCGCTCGAGCGTCGGTCCAATAGCCCATTGCATGCTGCTCTTCGGGGCAATGGGTCGAATACGTTCGAGTCGCGTGTGTCAACTGTTCGTCGCGGGTCACGCAGTGGGTGGTATCGCGCTAGTGCTCACATGGCGAGGACGCCGCATGCCACGCGTGCCGACGATTCTTGCCCAGGCGTTGTTTCTCCAGGTCGTTGCGCTTGGAGGACTCGTTCGATACCTCCGTCGTGATCGATTGGCGAAGTGGCCGAAGGCCGAACGGCAGGTAGCAAACTCGCCCGGCCCTGTCGGAAAAGAACAGGTCGGCTAGCGAGACATGGCTGCAAGACACCGGGCATGCGTCGTTTCGAGCTCGAGCATCGTCGGAGGCGCCGAGGCGTATCTGGCTCGGGTTATCCGAGGACTCAGCAACGACTACGACTTCACGGCACTCGTGCCGCCGAGTTGTCATGGCGAGACGCAACACGTGTTGCGCGAGGCCGGCGCACGGCTCGAGTTCGTCGATGGCCTCGAGCGACTTCCGTCAGCCCGGGGAATCAACGGCGTGAGACGTGCCCTGGCGCGTCTGCGCCCGAACATCGTGCATGCAAACCTGACCGACCAACGCGACGGCGCGTCCGCGTTGATTGCAGCGCAGGTGAGTCATATCCCGGCCATCGCGACGCTCAATCTGGTGCTTCCTACACGGAAGCCCGTCAAGGAGGCGTTCAGTCGAAAGGTGCTCAGACGCGCGAGTGCTGTTGTCGCCGTCTCATTTGCAGTAGGTGACTATCTGCGTGAGCTCGGTATCGACAACCGGGTCGTGCGCTACGGCATATCGGCTCCCGAACTCGACCCTGCCGCCCGCAGTAGGCTGGGGATCCGCCCCGAGGAGATCGTGGTTGGTGGGATTGGGCGTCTTGACCGTCAGAAGGGATGGGACGTGCGTTGTGCAGCGGCGCTCGACGTTCGGGTCCTTCGACCGGACGTGCGGTTCCTCGTGATCGGCGAGGGGCCAGAGGGTGAATCGCTACGTTCGTTGTCCGGGAACACAGTGGAGTTTGTTGGCCATCACCCGAACGCGAGCTCGCTCGTTGCGGCGTTCGATGTTCTGGTCGTTCCGTCACGCTACGAGGCGTTTGGCTTGGTTGCGCTCGAAGCCATGCTCGGGGGTGTGCCGGTGGTCGCAGCGCGTACCGGAGGCCTGGCCGAAGTGGTGGAAGGCGCAGGTTGCCTGGTTCCGAGCGAGAGCCCAGAGGCGCTCGCGGCCGTACTCGTTGAGATCGCTGATGACGCCGAGCGGAGAAGCGAGATGGCCGTTCGCGGGAGAGCGCGTGCGGAGAGCGAGTTCCAGCTCGACAGAATGCTCGACGAGACACGAATGCTCTACGAGAGTTTCTGCGCATGATGGGTAGCGCTTCTCTGACGCTGTTTGGGGCCATCGCGTTGATTGCCCGTACCGTTCTGCATTGCGGGGAAGAGCTTGGCGGCGGAGCCAGGGGCACGACGTCGTGAACGGCTACCTCTCCATCATCTCGGCTGTCGCTGTCGCGGCCCTTCTGGGACGTTGGTTCATTCGAAATGAACGCCGACGTACACCCGAGCGTACTGTTCTGTTCTTTCTTGGATTTCTGATCTTCGAAGCCGCTCTGTATCAGTCTCAGACCCGAATTCCAGTAGGGCTGGTGCACCCGGGCCTCGGAGTGGACTCTGATCCGACGGATCACATCATCGAAACGGCATTCTCGTTTCGATTGCTGGACATCTTGATCCCGCTCGCGCTTTGGGCGAGATTGATCGGCTCCCGTGCAAGGGGAGGCGTTGCAGTTCCAACGCTGGTCTGGGCGGTTTTTATTTCGTGGCTTGCGCTCGCGGGCATGGAAGGGTTCGTTTTCGGCAATCGGCTCGATCTGTTGCTCTTCGAAGGCAAGGCCATCGTCTACGTCGGACTTCTTTTCGTCGTACTGGGTGCCGATGTAGGAAAGATGCTCCGGTCTCGTCCGTT
>JAUXJK010000229.1 GCA_030624785.1 Actinomycetes bacterium | reverse complement strand
CGCGAAGCCGCATCGAGTACATCGGCTCTGGTTGGCGGAACGGGTCGTGCACGGGCCATATGTCAGCTCTCTCCTGTTGCTTTTCGCAGGGCCGGAATAAGCCCGGTCCCAACCTCGTCGATCATTTCCATAACGGTTTGGCCTTCAGCGGCCACGGGAGCGAGCACAACGTGCGTCGTCCCGGCATCGCGAAACTCCATAAGTCCTTCGACGCACGCATCGACATCGCCTGCCACGTTGTAGCGCCCGGCTAGGTCTCCGACGAAACGCGGTTCGTTATAGCGCCAGGCCAGGTGCTCATCGGCCCGCTTCTGCTCCTCGCCGATGTCCTAGCCAAATGCAACCGTCGTATACGCACCACATGCGTATTCAGCGGGCAACTCGCGTCCGACGCTAGCGGCGTCTTCGCGAATAAAGTCAAACGTGCGCTTCACGCTCTTGGGTGTGTACATGTAGGGGAGCCAACCGTCGGCCAGGCGTGCAGCCCGCCTCTGCGTTGGTTCCTGGCGTCCGGCGAGCCACAGCGGCGGCCCACCCACCTGGGCTGGCGTCGGCTCGAGCCACACATCGTCAAGTTCAAAGATCTCTCCCTCATATGAAAACCGCTCACCCGTGAAGTATTTCTTGAGTATCTCCAGAGACTCCTGCGTGCGGCGCCCTTTTCGTTCGAGCGGAATGTCGGTCGCTTCGAACTCTTTCGGATAGTCGCCGCCGACACCGAGGCAGAGAATCAGACGGCCATTCGAGATCAGATCGACGCCCGTGAACTCCTTCGCAAGCAGTGTTGGGTGCCGCAGCGGAGCAATTGTCGCGGCCGGCCCGATCGCGATCTTCTCCGTTACGGCCGCCATTGCCGCGCACATCGTTACGGCGTCCCACGTCGGCCGGTGGAACATCAGGTGCTCTCCGGTGAACAACCCGTCGAACCCGAGTTCCTCTACTCGGCGAAAGGCATCTAGCCCCCACCACTCGCCACCACATGAGATTCCCACGAACATGCCGCGGGCATCCTAGCGATGAGCCCTGACTCGTTACATTTGAAACAAAGTCGAGGGAGTCGAGAGTGCCCCTCCGCGAGGCGCGAGGGGCTAGCTCGACGCCGTTGCACACCAAAACGAACGCGTTGTTGAGGACTCCGAAGGTGACTGGATCGAGCCCAGAACGTGCGGCAGAACTCATCGGAGCGCGAGTATAGTCGGGTCGTGGACGACCTCTACATCACAGGCGTAGGCGCCACTCCGTGTGGCAAGTATCTAGAAACAAGCCCCAAGGAAATCGCCGCTAAGGCCGCGAACCAGGCGCTCTCGGACGCCGGGATCACGGCCGACGAGATTGACGCGATCGTCGTTGGGAACGCCGTCGCCGGGCTGATCGGCGGCCAGGAATGCATCCGGGGGCAAGCGTTCCTTCAGGACACGGAGTTGATCGGCAAGCCGATCTTCAACGTCGAAAACGCGTGCGCTTCCGGCTCGAGCGCCTTCCACATCGCATGTCAGGGCATCAAGGCGGGCACCTACGAAACCGTCCTTGCGATCGGCGTCGAGAAGATGACCCATGAGGACAAGGCCCGATCGTTCTCGGCGCTTGAAGGAGCGCTTGACGTCGAGGAGTATCCGCTCGACGACGACACTCGCAAGCGATCTGTCTTCATGGACATCTACGCCAACAAGGCGAACAAGTACATGAATAAATACGGTGCCACGAAGGAAGATCTCGCGCGGGTGGTCTCAAAGAACCGCCAGCACGCGAACTCAAACCCGGTCGCACAGTTTCGCGATCTGATGAGCGTCGAGGAGGTACTGGCCTCGAGACCCATCGTGGAACCGTTCACGCTGCCCATGTGCTCGCCGATCGGCGACGGGGCCGCGGCGATCGTTGTCACAACGGCGGAGCGCGGCAGCGAGAACCCAGGGGCTATCCGTGTCGCAGGAACTGCGGGAGCTTCCGGCAAGCCGGGCTCGGGCTCGCCGGCAGTCGCTCGGGCAGCGAAAGCCGCCTACGAGCAGGCAGCGATAGGCCCCGAGGAGATCGGAGTCGCCGAGGTGCACGATGCCGCCGCGTCTGCCGAGCTCGAAGAGATTGAGAATCTTGGCCTGGCGCAGGAAGGCGAAGCATTCCGCCTCAATGAAGCCGGTGCGACCTCGCTTGGCGGGCGGATTCCCGTCAATGTTTCGGGCGGGCTCATCTCGCGCGGGCATCCAGTAGGCGCCACAGGCGCCCTCCAGATCTATGAGATCGTAAACCAGCTGCGCGGACAGGCGGGCGAGCGTCAGGTCGATCCACTCCCTCGTTTCGGGATCTCGCAGAACGGTGGCGGGTTCATCGGCGACGACGTCGCCGCGGCCATGGTCACGATCCTCGCAGCGTAGAGCGGCGGCCCGTGGCTGACGCGGTCATTCTCGAGAAACGCGGGCCCCTCGCCTTCATCACCCTGAACCGGCCCGATGCAATGAACGCCCTGGGTCTTTCAGACCATGAGGCGCTCATCGCCATCTGGGAGGAGTATCGCGACGACGACGATCTAAGCGTCGCGGTCATCACAGGGGCCGGCGACAAGGCGTTCTGTTCGGGCGCCGACCTCAAGGCGTATACCC
Source organism: Actinomycetes bacterium (assembly GCA_030624785.1). Lineage (GTDB taxonomy): Bacteria > Actinomycetota > Thermoleophilia > Gaiellales > Gaiellaceae > JAUVPB01. The sequence continues at coordinate 1,834 of JAUXJK010000229.1, read as the reverse complement.
CACTGCTCGGGGAGATGTCTTCCTATGAACTACGCGCACTTTCCGGCAAGCACGGATTTGGCGGCATCACTCGCAGCTTCGAGTTGTGGAAGCCAGTCGTCGCGGCGATCAATGGCTATGCCATCTCGGGCGGCCTCGAACTCGCTCTCGCCTGCGACATTCGAATCTGTTCGGCAAACGCCGAGTTCGGCTCTCAGGAAGTCCGGTGGGGTTTTCATCACTGTGATGGCGGGAACATCCGGCTGCCACTCATCGTTGGGTTGGGCAATGCGCTGCGGATGACCCTCACCGGTGAGCGCATCGACGCAACCGAAGCCCATAGGATCGGACTCGTCAGCGACGTCGTCGAGGCTGAACGGCTGATGGAAGAAGCCGAGAAGATCGCGACGCGCATAGCTGAAAACGCGCCGCTCGGCGTCCGGTCGGCGAAGGAGTCGACGCTACGTTCGATCGGCAGGACACTCGAAGACGCGGTGCACCTCGAACACATGTTTTTTGCGTCGCTCGCGAAGACTGAGGACTATGTCGAAGGCCCGCGGGCCTTCGCCGAGAAGCGAGATCCGAAGTTCCGGGGCCGCTAGCGAGCCGTAGATATCGAGTCGAAAGGAGCGAGATGTCGAAGAATGAGGAACTGACCGAGGAGCAGTGGCGAGAACGACTCACGCCAGAGCAGTACTCGATCCTGCGCGAAAAGGGAACGGAACCAGCGTTCACCGGTGAGTACGACAAGCTCTACGAGCCAGGCAGATACAAGTGCGCCGGGTGCGGAGCCGAGCTCTTCGCAGGAAATGCCAAGTTCGACTCGGGCTCGGGCTGGCCAAGCTTTTCAGAACCCGCGGACGAGGCGGCTGTCGAGAAATAAACCGACCGAAGCCACGGCATGACACGAACCGCGGTTCTGTGCGGCTCCTGCGACGGGCACCTCGGTCACGTCTTCCCCGATGGCCCGAGCCCGAGCGGCGATCGTTTCTGCATCAACTCAGCCGCTCTCGAATTCGAGGCCGACGAGAACGCGGACGGCAAGTAGCTAGCTACCGACGTCGACCGTGCCAACAGTCGTGCTAAGCGCGAACCGTTCGAGCATGGGCAGGTCTACAAGCTTCGCAACGGCATCGACGAGTACTCGGGTTCAGGGCTGGATGGAATCTTTCCGACGCGAATCGAGCCGTCATCGTCGAGAAGAACGATGTCCATGAACGTTCCGCCGACATCGGTACCGATTGCAGCCACGACCGCGAGCCTAGGTGGAGTCGGGCGGCCGCGTCAAGGTTGTAGAGTGACGCCGTGGCGATTCGAGTCGGCCTACAACTTCAACCACAGCACGCCGAGTACGCGAAGCTGCGGCGCGGCTGGGCCGAGGCTGATGAGATCGGCGTAGACACCCTCTGGAACTGGGATCACTTCTTTCCGCTTTACGGCGAGGAGGACGGCAAGCACTTCGAGTGCTGGACGACGCTGGCCGCAATGGCCGAGGTCACCGAGCGCACCGAGATCGGGGCGCTGGTTACGTGCCTGACCTATCGAAACCCACAGCTGCTCGCCGACATGGTCCGCACTGTCGACCACATCTCCGGCGGCCGTCTGATTCTTGGCCTCGGAGCTGGGTGGTTCGAGCGAGACTACGAAGAGTTCGGCTACGAGTTCGGCACGCCCGGTTCCCGTATTCGGGCCCTGGAAGCCGCGCTCCCGATCATCCGTAGTCGATACGAAGCGGGCAACCCCCCGCCCACGCGCAAGATTCCGATACTCATCCCTGGACGCGGCCCGAAAGTGTCGCTCCGAATCGTCGCCGAGAATGCCGACATCTGGCACTCCTTCGGCTCACCCGACGAAT
>JAUXJK010000235.1 GCA_030624785.1 Actinomycetes bacterium | reverse complement strand
CTGTGCATTCCCACCGATTGCTCGGCGCCGATGCGTCGCGTGTGAATGTGAACGGAGGTGCGATCGCCCTTGGGCACCCAATCGGAGCTTCGGGCGCGCGTTTGCTGGTCACGCTCGTACACGAGCTGCGTCGAGCCGGTGGGCGACTGGGACTCGCCGCTATCTGCTCCGGCGGTGGTCAGGGCGATGCCGTGCTCCTCGAAGTCTGACCATCTCCTGCCCGCTTGAGCGAGGGCTTGTCATGGGTAGTTGCGGAAGACGTTTCGCCCGAGTAGTTGTTCTTGGACTTCTGATCGCGTTTGCGGTCGGGCTTGGCTGGTCGCAACTCTTGTCGGCCGCGCCGAATACTTCGGCCGTCGATCCCGAAGTCATTGCGTGGATAGCAGGCGCCGACGGAGTACATCGCGTCGTCGCCAGGGTCGTCGAGCTCAGTGTCGAGGCGCTTGATTCCCCACCGTGGGAGACGCGATCGATCGCATTCTGCCCGGAGAGAAACGCAACGCTCGAGGTATCTCGGGGAGAGCAGAGTCAGCGGTGGAGCGTGTTCGAACGCGAGCCCGGCGTCGAGGTGGCACCCAGCGCTACAACGCTGCCGGTGCCTGTTGACGACGAGTTGGTGGACGTTTGGTGCACCGATCGAGACGCACGCGACCTCGTCGTCAGTGTCCGGCTTGCGGACGCTGGCGCGAGTGATTCAGAGCGACGGAGCGTGGTTCGCGTCTCGCGCAGCGGGGCAGCCGAGTTGTGGAACGGCAACGCCGAGGCTCTTGAGCTCCACGAGCGAGCGCTCTATGTCGCTACGGGCTCGGAGTTGATCGTCGTTGACCTGACTAGCGGCGTCGAGCAGGAGGTCGCGAGCGTCTCGGACGTGCGAGCCCTGTCAGTGGCGGTTGACGGTCAGGAGATCGTGGCTCTTGTCGAAGCCAATGCCTCTGGTGCCACCAGTCTGGCCGTACTCGACGCAACGAGGCCGGAGCTTCGGCGCGAGCTTCGCCTGAGCGCTCTTCTCGGGACGGCCCGAGATGTCGCCTGGCTTGACGATCGCCACGTCCTCGTGTCCACAGATCAGCAACTCACGGTCGTCGACACGACGACCGGGGAGGGCATCGAGCTGCTGACTCTGCCAGGCGACATCGCTCGCTCAGTGCTGATAGCTGACGGAGCCGCGATTCTGGAGGTAGCGGGCCTCACTCCGTTCAGTCGAGCCGACGCTCAGGCGGACTCAGATGAGGCGGCCGGCGGCCGCCCGAGTGGCGCGGCGTGGATTGTGGGTATTGCTGCGTTTGCTCTCACGATTGGCCTGGCGCTCTACGGTCGCCGATGGGCTCGAGCGCGGCTCGATAGTCTCCACCACAGATGATGAGCGACAAACGTGAGGAGCCCGTACGGCTGACGCGGATCTATACGGGTGGAGGTGACTCCGGAGAGACAAGTCTCGGAGACGGCGCGCGCGTCTCGAAGGACGATGCTCGGATTGAGGCATTCGGTACCGTCGATGAATTGAACGCGTTGATTGGTCTCGCACTCGCGGCCGGCGGGCCCACCGAGATCACCGCGCCTCTGGAGCGCATTCAGAATGAACTATTCGACCTCGGCGCAGATCTCGCGGTGCCGGTTTCCAGTGACGACGAGAAGAGCAGGCTCCGGGTGACATCGGAACAGGCAACCACGCTCGAAGGTGAGTGCGACTCGCTAAACGAAGCGCTCGAACCTCTCAAAAGCTTTGTATTGCCGGGCGGAAGCGAGCTTGCGGCGCGCCTCCATCACGCTCGCACGGTGTGTCGGCGCGCTGAGCGTCGAATCGTCACGCTCGCAGCGGTCGCAGAGGTGACACCTGCAGTGATCGTGTACGTCAACCGGCTGTCAGACCTGCTGTTCATCATGGCGCGCGCGGCTAGCCACGGGGGCGGAAGCCCAGAGACACTGTGGCGTCCGGGCGCGAGCCGCTGACGTCGCCTGGCGTTGGTGCCGCTACGAGCTAAGCGTGGCGTGTGTGGAGCACGACTGGAATCTCGTCGAGGACGACATGGTCGTCGGCGACTGTCGTGTCGCCCACACTCGCGGGCAGGCGCACCGTTTCGTCCTCCCCGACTGGTTCAGGCGCTTCTTCAACGGGCTCGGGCTCGGGGGTTGGCGGATCGAGTGCTGGAGGATCGACGCTAAAGAGTTCCTGAAAGCGAGCGCTCGCAACGGGAAAGGATCCACTCGTGAGCGCAGAGTTGCCGATTGGGCCAGCGAACTCGAAGTAGGCGTAGTACTCGACGTTGTCTTTGTTCTGGCCAATCCACTCGTACATGCGCTCGACGAAGTAGGGGTCGTCGCCACCTCCGTGGTGGGCGGGGCTGTCACTCAGCCCGAACTCGGGGAAGCTGGCCGGCTTGCCGTGCGCTAGCGCGAAATCTCGGTGCCACTGGAGACCGTATGGCTGGTTGACGAGCTCGTTCCATCGATTTGCCGGATCTTCCCAGCCGGCCCACCAGCCCTGGTCATACACATCCAGTCCGATGACATCCACCCAATCATCGCCGGGATACACCAGGTCGGCCGGGTAGTCACCACCCGCGATCGGGTTCCAATCAAAACGGAATGCTGCGCCGTCGACGGCGCGCATCGCAGCAACGATGCGCTGCCAGTAGGTGATGAAGGCAGCTGGATCGCTCGACGCGGCCCATGCGAACCAGTTGCCGTTGAACTCCCAGCCGAGTCTGATCGTGGCATCCCCGAAGCCGTAGTTCACGAGGTTCTGAGCCAGACGTGTGAAGTGATGGTCATAGGCGCCGGTCGCGCCCTCGGAAAGCGTCGATCCGTCGGAAGGCACCATCGGCACCGAGTACACGACGTGGTAAGGGGAGCCTTGCCAACCGTCGAGCCACCAGATGGGATCCGAGATCTCGTTCCATGTGTTGCTCGCGAGAAAGTCGACCGCGTACGTGGGCTGGCGCTCGAGCCAGTCGCCCCAGCTAGCGACCCCCGACGGGTTCGCAGCGCCCGTGTAGACGCCGAGAGCTGCACCGCTCGCGGCGGGTGCCGCAATGGCGAGGGCAAGGAGAAACACGAGAAAGGTCTTGGTCAGGGAGAGCCGGGACACACGACTTCCATCGGACACGGATCGTCCGATCCGAACCTCAATCGAGGGAGAGGAGGCGACGTCAAGTCGCCCGATGGCCCTATTGGGGGATCAGTTTCTCCCCCAATAGAGTGAAAGTGCCCGGTTTCAGGAGACCGGTCGCAGAACCGGCGCCACGATGAGTCGGTGGGAGGGACTCATCGTGCGTGGGCAGGGCTCGTGTCGACCGCGTGGATAGCCGCGATTCTGATCGCCGGCGTTCTCGCCGGTTCCGGGCATGCGGCTACGACACGAGTTCAGCTCGGTGTGTATGCGGGTGGTGGCAACCCGTCGAAGGCAGCCGCGTTTGGTAGCTGGCTCGGCAAACCGCCGACGCTCGTCCTGGACTATCTCGAGTGGGAGAGCTGGGCCGACATAGCTGAGACGACCCGGGCATTCGACGCCTGGGAGTCAGAGCCGTATCGCCTCGTGCTCTCGGTTCCGATGCTTCCAGGGGATGGGTCATCTGTTGCGAACGGCGCAGCCGGCAGCTACGACCACCACTTCGTAGAGCTTGGGCAGAATCTCGTCGCGCGAGGGCTCGAGAACAGCACGATCCGTTTGGGTTGGGAGTTCAACCTTCCGCACTTTCCGTGGTACGCAGGGACAGACACAGGCTTGTTCGTTGCGTACTGGCAGTCGATCGTGGACGCGATGCGCTCCGTGGACGGAGCCGCGTTTACCTTCGACTGGTCAGCCAATCTTGGTAGCGGAGCCTTCGCCCTCGAAGACGCATACCCCGGTGATGCCTTCGTCGACACGATCGGCCTCGACGTCTACAACCACGACTGGGACGCGGGCTGGGAGAATTCGCGAACGCGCTGGCAGAACCTGCTGACGAAGAACTACGGGCTCGAGTGGCACCGGCAGTTTGCAGAGCTACGTGGCAAGCGGACGAGCTTCCCGGAGTGGGGAATGATCGTTCGCTCTGATGGTCACGGCGGTGGCGACGACGCGTACTTCATCGAGCAGATGCACGACTGGATCAACAGCCGAAACACGGCTTTCCAGATGTACTTCGACCTAGATACTCACGAGTCGCAGAACTCAATGACGATGGGCTGGTTCCCAGCTGGGGCAGCCAGGTTTCGTGAGCTCTTCGGCCCGCCTTTCATACCGCCACCGGGCGCGCCACCCGTGGCAGTTGCGCCTCCCTCCGATGCACTGTTGT
>JAUXJK010000196.1 GCA_030624785.1 Actinomycetes bacterium | reverse complement strand
TGGCCGACATCGTGCTCTGGGAGCCAAAGTTCTTCGGCATCAAGCCCGAGGTGGTCTTCAAAGGCGGCTTCCCGGCCTGGTCCGTGATGGGTGAGTCGAACGCCTCGCTCATGACCTGCGAGCCGCTCACCTACCGACCGCAATGGGGTGCATTCGGGCGGGCCAAGGAAGCGCTTTCGGTGACCTTCATGTCAGGCGCCGCGATCTCCGACGGTGTCCCCGAGCGACTTGGGCTGCGAAGCCGCGCTGTCGCGCCTAAGGGGACGCGGTCGCTCCAGAAGAAGGATCTCATCTGGAACGACGCACTTCCCGAGATTACGGTCGATCCAGAGACCTATCGCGTAGAGGTCGACGGCGAGCTTTGCACCTGCGAGCCGCTCGAACGCGTGCCCCTCGGACCGCTATACGTGCTCAAGTAGATGGCGAGCGCTGTTCGGATCGGTATAGGCGGGCCCGTTGGCTCAGGCAAGACGCGCCTGGTCGAACGGCTGCTTCCGTTGCTTCAGGAGCGGGGGCTTCGTAGCGCGGTCATCACCAACGATCTCGTGACCACGGAGGACGCCGAGCGCCTGCAGCAGGGCGGGTTGATCGATCCAGGGCTCGTGGTCGGCGTCGAGACGGGCGCATGCCCTCACACTGCGATCCGTGAGGATCCCTCCGCCAATCTGGAGGTGGCCGAGCAGCTAGAGGCAACACATGAGCTTGACGTGGTGCTACTCGAGTCGGGCGGCGACAATCTGGCCTCCACCTTCAGCTCTGACCTGGTCGACCACTGGCTCTATGTCATCGACGTCGCGGCAGGCGATGATATTCCGCGAAAGCGCGGTCTCGGCATCCTTCAGGCCGACCTGCTGGTCGTCAACAAGATCGACCTGGCTCCGTATGTTGGCGCCGACCTCGAGAGGATGAGGCGAGACATTGCCGTTGTGCGGCCAGAGCGGCCAACAGTTTTCACCGACCTGCGTCAGGGCGGCGCCTCCGATGTCCTGGAGCACTTGCTGCACGCGGTGCTGTTCGAGGATGTCCTGGCCGCCCCGAAACCGGGCTACTAGGTCCGCCGGCGAGGGGGCGGGATTGGGATGGCGCCAAGCAACGGTCAGAATCGATGCGCCTGGGCGCCATCTGATGACGCCGACTACGTCGCCTACCACGACGATGAATGGGGAGTTCCCGTTCACGACGATCGAGTTCTCTTCGAGATGCTCACGCTCGAAGGCGCTCAGGCCGGGCTCTCGTGGTCGACGATCTTGCGCAAGAGGGACGGATACCGGCGACTATTCGTTGGGTTTGACCCCGCCGCCGTGGCGCGCTTTTCCGACGCGAAGGTGGAGGAGCTTCTGCGCGATCCGAGCATCGTGCGCAACCGTCTGAAGGTCGAATCGACCGTCTCCAATGCCCGCGCTGTCCTCGACGTGCAGAAGGAGCTCGGGAGCCTGGACGCGTTTCTCTGGAACTTCGTCGATGGTGAGCCGCTCCAGAACACGTGGCGGGAGCTCGCAGAGCTGCCTGCGCAGACGACGCTCTCGACACAGATGAGCAAGGACCTGAAGCGGCGCGGCTTTCGCTTCGTCGGGCCAACGGTCTGCTACGCGTTCATGCAGGCGGTCGGGCTCGTCAACGATCATGTGGTTGGCTGCTTCCGCCATCGTGAGGTAGCCGCCATGACCAGCGAGTCGTGAGCGGTCTCCTCGAGCTGACGCTCGCTCGTCGGGGCGACGGACGCACCGGTGTCGTCGAGCGACGCCAGCGGTTTCCGCTTCGCATGACCGTTCCCATGTACCTGGACGATGAGCTCCCGGATCTTCCGTTCATCTACGTCCAGAACCCGACAGGCGGGCTCTTTCCGGATGACGACCTTGTCGTGTCGCTGGACGTCGCAGAGCACGCGCGCGTGCACGTCACGACCCAGTCGGCTACCAAGGCCTACGCCGGCGAGGGTCCTGGTGCGCGGCAGCGGACACGGGTGCAGCTGGCCGACGGTGCGTATGCGGAGCTCATGCCGGACACGCTGATTCCGCACGCTGGAGCGCGCGTCGACCAGGAGCTGACGGTCGATGTCGGGGAGGGCTCGGCGTTCGTCGCCTCCGAGTTGCTCGCACCCGGGCGCCATCCGCGTACAGAGCGCTTCGCCTACGACCGCGTTCGCCTGACGACCGTCGTCCGCGACAACGAGGGTGCCGAACTCTGCGTAGACGCCCTGGAGATCGAACCCGCACGAAGATCACCAGCCGTCAGAGGTGTTCTTGGCGAGCACACATACGTCGGAACATTCATCGCCTTCGCGCCGCAAATCGACGTCGAGCGCCTGGCGTCTCTGGTCGATGACGTGCTGTGCGATGACCCTCGGGTCACGGCCGGCGCAGGTGTGCTGCCGGGCGAGGTTGGAGTAGGCGCGCGTGTGCTCGCAGCTCGTGCAGCCGACGCCCGCGTGGCGCTCGACGCCGCGTGGGCTCTCGCGCGTAGAGAACTTCTGGACGCGCCGCTGCCGCGACGCCGAAAGTAGTGTGAGGCCATGCCCGAGGAACCGCGGCCCGGCCCTCTCGTCTGTTCTCGAATTCTCGGGGATCGGACAGATGAAAGCTTTGTCGGGCGTAGCGTCGACGTCGTGTCCGTGTCGGCAGCCGACGCGTCGAAGCGACGGCTGCGGCTCCTCTCCGACTCGGGCCGTGACGTGGCGGTTGACCTGCCGAGGGGGTCGTTTCTTCGTGACGGGGCCGTACTCGTCGACGACGGTCAGTCCGTCGTGGCGGTTTCACGCACGCTTGAAGACGCCATGCTCGTAACCATCAGTAGTGAGCTTGACTCTGCGATGAGGGTGGCAGCTGCCCTTCAGATTGGTCACGCGTTTGGCAGCCAGCATGTGCCCGCGGAGGTCGTAGGGGACACGCTGATCGTGCCAATCACGACAAGCCGCGACGTCGCCCGACGAACCCTCGAAGCTCTGGAACTTGCTGGGGTTGAGGCGCACTTCGAGAAGCGCGCCCTCGCGTGCTTGCGGCCGCTAGCCGGGCACTCCCACCCCACCGGCGCGCACGATTCAGACCACCGGCACTAGCCGTCGATCTCGCTCAGGCGCCGTAGGAGATGGCGTCGCTCGCGCTCGTTCACAGTCAACTCAAGTGCTCGCTGGTAGGAGCCCTGCGCCGCCGTGTCCTGACCGGCGCGCCGCAGAAGGTCCGCCCGCGTCGCGTGGAATAGGCGGTACTCATCGAGTTCATCCTCGAGCGCTGGCAGTCGGCTGAGCCCGGCAAGCGGTCCATCGGCCATCGCAATCGCGACGGCTCGATTTAGCTCGACGACAGGCGTCGGCAGCTGGCGGGCCAACTCCGCGTAGAGGGTGGCGATCTGCGGCCAGTCTGTCTCGTTAGGGCTTGCAGCCTCGGCGTGCACCGCGGCGATCGCGGCTTGCAGCTGGTGCGGGCCTGGCCGGCGCAGCCTCAGCGCCCGCTCGACGAGTCGAATGCCTTCGGCGATTCGGTTGGCGTCCCAGAGCGAGCGATCCTGTTCTTCCAGCGTCAAGAGATCGCCGTCCGCCGAGACGCGCGCAGACGTACGCGAGTGATGAAGCTCCATCAAAGCCAGGAGGCCGACTACCTCTGCCTCGTCCGGCATCAGCACCGCGAGAATGCGACCCAGGCGAAGTGCCTCGTCGATTAGCTCCGGTCGAACGAGGTCGTCGCCGCTCGAGGCTGAGTAGCCCTCGTTGAAGATGAGATACGTGATCGCAAGAACCGAGCCCAGGCGATCGGGCAACTCGGCCGCTGGTGGCACGCGGAACGGAATTCCGGCGTCTCGGATCTTCCGCTTCGCACGAACCAGTCGCTGCGCCATCGTCGGTTCAGGCACGAGAAACGCATGGGCAATCTCGACAGTCGTCAGGCGGCCCAGCGTCCGAAGCGTCAATGCGACTTGGGCTTCTCTGGCAAGAGCCGGGTGGCAGCACGCAAAGATCAATTCGAGCCGCTCGTCAGGCACGCTCGACTCAGGGTTGTCGTCAATGCCAGGTTTCATCGCTTGCTCACCGGCCATGGATTCGAGCCGATCCTCATACGTGATGTCTCGGCGCATGCGATCGATCGCGCGGCGCTGGGCCACGGTCGTGATCCACGCGGCTGGGTTCGACGGCGTGCCCTTCCGCGGCCAGATGCGAAGAGCCTCGAGATAGGCGTCCTGTACGGCCTCCTCTGCCGCATCGAGATCGCGGTATTTGCGGGCGAGGGCCGCGATAACGCGGCCGTTCTCTTCCCGGAAGATTTGATCGATCGCCGCACGGGTTTCGCTCATCGGCGTCTGCTCGCGCGAGCCTCCTCGAGAAAGTCGGGATCCCGAGCCAGCCCATACTCGATGACCGGCCGCACCTCGATACTGCCGTGCCGAGCCGCGGGGATTCTCGCAGCGAGGGCGAGCGCCTCATCCAGGTCGTCGCAGTGGAGTACATAGAAGCCGGCGAGCTGTTCCTTCGTCTCGGTGAACGGGCCGTCCGTGACGAGCAAGTCACCCTGGCGAACTCGGAGTGTCGTGGCGGTGTCGGCTGGCTGTAGGGCATCTGCAGTCTCGAACATGTCGCGGTCGCCTGTCTCGCGCGTGAAACTGTCGTAGCGGGCCCATTCGTCGGCGAGTTCGGGCGTGCCCTCGTCCGGTAGATGGTCTTCGTTGAGGTAGATGAGGAACACGTATCGCACGTCAATCCTCCGTTGTGGCGTTCTTGTTCTTGCTCACACGTCGAACGCGGCGCCGAAATCTCGACATCGCTCGGAGCGAGAGCGTGCGAGCGAGGTTAGGGTCCCGGTCGCGTGAATGCCGCTAGCTTCCTCTCTGCGATGCAGCTCGCCGATAGTGCGTTGCCCTCGGGGCGATTCGCTCACTCGGCGGGCCTCGAGGCTCTGGTGGGCGAGTCTGGGTCACCGTCGGAGACGGA